>CAZDGY010000379.1:0-6451 GCA_964504685.1 uncultured Kofleriaceae bacterium
CAGCGTTGCCCAGCTCGCAGCGGCCCCATACACTCGATCATATAGTGTCGACCGCCGAAAGCGCCCGTAGGCGCGGCCCTGACCGTCGCAAGCGCGTTCGCCGACGCCGCCGCGTGTCGATCTTGCGCTTGCTCGCGTTGCTGCTGATCTACGGACTTTCGCTCGGCGCCGCCGCGCTGTACTTCGCGATCCAGACCGTCAACCACGACCTGCCGCAAGACCTCACCCAGTTGCTCGACTATCAGCCCAGCCGCGCGAGCGTCGTGCTGTCGTCGGACGGCGTCGAGATCGGCGCGTTCTCGGTCGAGAACCGCCGGATCGTGTCGCTCGATCGCATGCCGGCGCATGTACCCGAGGCGTTCGTCGCCGCCGAAGATCGCCGGTTCTTCAAGCACGGCGGGTTCGATCCGATCGGCATCGTTCGAGCGGCGACGAAGAACATTCGCGCGTCGCGCACGAAGCAAGGCGGCTCGACGCTGACCCAGCAAATCATCAAGCAGACCGTGCTCGCCGACGAACAGTCCGACCTCAAGGATCTCGGGCTGTCGAAGGAGGACCGCGAATCCGAGGTCAAGCATCAGCGCTACCTGCGCAAGATTCGCGAGGTCGTGCTCGCGGTCCGGCTCGAGCGCGAGCTGTCGAAGCAAGACATCCTCGCGATCTACTTGAACCACGTCTACCTCGGGCACCGCGCGTACGGCGTGGCTGCGGCGGCCGAGACCTACTTCGGCAAGGACGTCGAGAACCTCACGATCGGCGAAGCCGCCATGCTCGCCGGCCTCGTGTCGTCGCCGACGGCGCACGATCCGCATCACGATCTCAAGGGCGCGCGCGAGCGCCAGATCTACGTGCTTCACCAGATGCAGCTCGAGAACTACATCTCGAAGGATCAGGCCGACGCCGCGCTCGCCGAACCGATCACGCTCGTCGACGACACCGATCGCAACCAATTTGCCGCGCCGTACTTCGTCGAGCACATCCGCGAGCTCGCAACCGCGACGTACGGCGAGTACGAGCTGTTTCGCGGCGGCCTGCAGTTTCACTCGACGCTCGACTCGGGCATGCAAGCGGCCGCCCAAGACGCGCTCCGCCATGGCCTCGAGACGGTCGATCGCGCGCTCGGCTTCCGCGGGAGGATCGGCACGGTCGCCGTCGCCGATCGCGCGGGCTGGACCGGCGGTGCCGCGCACGAGCTCACCGGGCCGAACGACAACGCGCCGCGCCTCGCCGACAATCTCCTGACCGAGCAGCGCTACGCCGCGCTGGTCGCCGAGCTACCGCGCACTGGCGCCGGCGTCGTGGTCGACCTCGGCCCGGCCAAGCTGCCTCTGATCGAGAACGACGCGCGCGATGTCCGAGCGTGGCGCAGCAAGACCGGCGAAGCGATCGCGCTCGGCGACCTACTGCCGGTGCGACTCACCGCCGACCGCAAGGCGGCCACGCTCGCGCAACGCCCGGCGCTGCAAGGTGCGATGGTCGTGATGCAACCGACGACCGGCCGCGTGCTCGCGCTCGTCGGTGGCTACGACTGGACGACCTCGCAATTCGACCGCGCGACCCAGGCCAAGCGCCAGGTCGGCTCGTCGATCAAGCCGTTCATCTACTCGGCGGCGCTCGAGTCGGGCAAGACCCCGGTCGATCACCTCCGCGACGGCCCGTTCTCGGTCCAGACCGCCACCGGAACGTGGACGCCCGCGAACTACGGTAACCAATACCTCGGCGACGTTACGCTGATGACCGCGCTCGCGTTCTCGCTCAACACGATCAGCGTCCAGCTCGCGGTCCACGTCGGCCTCGATCGCATCATCGAGATCATGCGCGGCTACGGGATCACGTCGCCGATTCCGCGCCACATCTCGATCAGCCTCGGCACGCCCGATCTCACGTTGCTCGAGCTCGCGACCGCGTACGCCGGCATCGCCTCCGGCGGCAAAAGGATCACCGCGCGGTTCTACGATGCGGTTACCGATAATAGAGGCCGGGTCATCTCCGACGGGGAGCCCGCGCCCACCCCACAGGTCGTGTCCCCCGAGGTCGACTACGTCATGGTCAACCTCATGAAGGGAGTGGTCAGCCGCGGCACCGCTCACGGCGCGACCAAGCTCGGCCGACCGGTCGCGGGCAAGACCGGCACGTCGGCAAACTACAAGGATGTCTGGTTCAACGGCTTCACGACGGACCTGCAGTGCTCGGTGTGGATCGGCCGCGACGATTCGACGCCGATCGGCGACAAGATCACCGGCGGCGGCGCGGCGGTTCCGATCTGGCTCGACTTCATGCAGAAGGCGCATCCGACGACTCCGGTCCGCGACTTCGCACCGCCGCCGAACGTGATCTTTGCACGGGTCGAACCGTGGAGCGGATCGCCGGCCGGCCCTGGGCCGGACGCGGTATGGATGCCGTTCGTGCGCGGCACTCTGCCCCCGGCGTTTCTCGGTGCGCCGCCGATCCGATCGTTTGACGAGCTCGTACCCGCTGCAGCTGTGCCGTCTGTAACGTCCCCGTGATGTCGCTCGTGCTAGGTTCCCGGCCGATGTCACGCGCGGGTGTAGTCGCGAGCCTCATCCTCGGCTCGCTCGCCGGATGCCGAGTCAGCCTCGACGGATCGGGGAAACAAGCGCCGACCTGTGTTGTCGATCCGCCGCCGCAGGTGTGCATGGACGCCGAGAGCCACGACGACTTCACCTGGATCGAGACGAACATCTTCGACAAGCAGTGCGCGCAGAGCGACTGCCACGACGGCGGTGCGAGCAAGCAAGGCAAGATCAACCTGCACGCCGACCCCGGGATGAACCCGATGGGCGCATACGCCAACCTGCTCGGCGCGGACGGCAATGGCGTCGCGTCGGTGCTCGCCCCGAGCCGCAAGCTCGTGGTGCCGAGCCAACCCGACGAGAGCTACCTGCTCGTCATGATGGGCGAGGTCGACTACAAGGATGCGATCCCCGCCGACGACGCGCCCTCCGATATCAGCGCCTCTCCCGATCACGCGGCCGAAGGGACCGGCTACATGCCGATGTCTCAGGCGACGCTGATCTGTTGCCAGAAGCTCGACGCGATCCAGCGATGGATCATGGCGGGCGCGATGAACAACTGAGCGCCTAGAATCGCGGGGACTGATTCACGCCGCTACGACTCGCGCTAGGGCGATCGCCGGGAATCGGTGTTTTTGCCTTTCTGGCCAGCGGTTTGCTTGACGCACCAAGCGCTGCCTCGATACAACAACGGACAAGCAGCGTGGGGGGCAACTCCCGGCGCGCGGAGGCAGAACCGATGGACTGGCTAAGCGACGTATTCAAGAAGGGCGGGCCGTTCTTCATCGTCAACACGTTCTTCCTGGCCATCGTAATTGGCCTGATTGTAGACCGTGCAATCTACTTCCTTGGCCGCGGCCACCTGAACGCGAAGGCGTTCCTCGAGCAGCTGCGCAAGTTGCTGTCGGCGAACAACGTCGATCGCGCGAAGAAGCTGTGCGACGCGACGAGTGCGCCGGTCGCGCGCGTTGCGAAGGCAGGCCTCAACCGCCTCCATCGCGGCGAGGCGGCGGTCGCGCAGGCGATGGAAGAGACGATGACCGACACGCTGCCCGAGGTGAAGACTCGAATCGGCGCGCTGTGGTCGCTCGCAAACATCTGCACGCTGATCGGCCTCCTAGGCACGATCACCGGCTTGATCCGGACCTTCCACGCGATCGGCCAGCTGTCGCCGGCGGAACAGAAGGACGAGCTGTCGAGAGGTATCTCGGAAGCTATGTACAACACCGCGTTCGGTCTCTCGATCGCGCTGTTGTGCATGCTCGGCCACCTGCTGCTGTCGGCACAGATGAAGAAGGTCGTCTCGGATCTCGAAGCGTTCAGCTTGCGATTCGAAAATCTTCTGTCCGATGGCGGAGCTGCGGCCGCGAGCCGTGCCCCAGCCGCTCCCACCGAGGATCTCGAGTAAAGCTGCTCGGCGATGCAGCTGAGCGCACAACAAGTTCGGTCCAAGACGCGCAACGCCGTCCGGCGGCGCGAAGATCAAGTCGAGGACGAGGAGACGCAGAGCGGCGAGCTCAACCTCATCCCGTACCTCGACATGGTCACGAACTTGATGCTGTTCCTGCTGTTCTCGATCTCGGCCGGCATCGTGTTCACGCAGATCGACACGACGCTGCCCGACAAGGCGCCGCCGAACGCGACGGTGTCTCAGCAGACGACCGACAACCCCGACGACAAACCGCTTGGCCTGTTCGTCTCGGTCACCACCGACCGCGTCATTATCTGGTCGGTGTCCGGCCTCGAAGGCACGCTCAGCGCGCCGAAGCTTCAGCTCGGCCGCATCGGTCGCGACGGTGATCGCTGCGACGGCAACTACATGTGCGAGAACAACACGTGCGATGGCGATAGCCAGAAGTGCGTGGCGAGCCGCGAGCACCCCGCCCCCGCGCCGCAGCCGGTGTTCGACTACCGCGCGATCAACAAGACGCTGCACGACATCGCGAAGGCTCGCTACAACGGCAAGCTGCGCAAGCCGAACACCTACGCGATCACGCTACAGGCCTCGGACAAGGTCCCGTACGGCACGATCACGTCGGTGATGGCGGCGATGCGTTGCACGATGCCGGACTTCGGCAAAGAAGTGAAAGGCTGTCTGCTCCCCGCCGACAACAAGCAGATCAAGCAGGCGAAGAATCCGATCGACAAGGACAACTTCGCCTACGACACCGACCGCGCTCCGTACGACGCCGACGCGATGGCGCTGTTCGGCAACATCGGCTTCTCGTCGGGGTTCGAGTGAACTGATGTCGTTCACGCAGCGCGAGGCGCGCGCCCTCATCCGCAAGGCAGTCAACCGCGTCCCCGAGGGCGAGTCGATTCGCCACCTCAACATCATGCCGATGATGGACATGATGACGATCTTGCTCGTCGCCTTCATCTTCCAGATGGCGACCAGCGCGCTCGAGCTGACCGCAGGCACCGTGACATTGCCCGCGACCGCGGTCGATTCGATCGTCGCCGAGAAGACGTGGATCCTCGTGATCACGCCGGTCGGCATCGTGATCGAAGGCGGCAATCAAGCGGCCCAGATCGTCTCGGTCCACGACGGCGACGTCGATGCGAGCGAGAAAGAAGGCGGCCAGCTCGGTCTCAAGATCACGCGCCTGACCCAGTTCTTGGCGTCGCTCCATCAGCAGGAGGCGGCCGCGGCGATTCGCAGCGGTGGCGACCCGAATGCCCAGCAGGAGATGCTGGTCATCGCCGACCGTACGATCCCGTATCGGCTGCTTGTCGAAGTGATGTACTCCGCAAACCGAAAAGAAGCCGGGTACAACCACTTTCGGCTGATCGTCCAGAAGAGCTTCCCCGCCAAGCCCAACAAGTAGGCCCAACTGCGAGCTCGGGGCTCGCCTCGGGCTGCGGCTGCGCTATAGTTGTAGGTATGAAGCTCGTAGGCGAACGTAGAGCCTTTGCCGCCGCGGTGTTCGCGTTCTTCGGCGTCCTCTACATGATCCAGGCGCTACTCGGTGACGGCGCGACCGTGCGCATGATGTGGGCGATCGCCGGCTGCTACGGGCTGGCGTTCTTCTCGCTCGTCGCCGGTTATTTCTGGGCGCGCTGGTTCTCGGTCGGACTCGGCCTGTTCGGCGTGCTCGTCGCCGCGGCCGGCGTCTACCAGATGGGCCCTGAGCCGATGGTGCTGATCATCGGTGGCCTCCATCTCGGCGCGACGCTGAGCCTGTGGGGCTCGACGATGGCCGGCAGCTACGACGGCCAGACCGCGTGGCGCGAGCGCTATCACATGGACGACAGCGCGGTGCAGCGGCTCGGCCGCTCGGTGATTCGCGCCGGGGTCTCGCTACCGATGGTGCTGATCTACGGGTTCGCTCCGAAGCCGGGCAACGCGGTCTTGGGGTTCGCGGCCTTCGGCCTCGTCACGCTCGGGTTGCGCGCCACCGTCAAGCTCAAGACCTGGGGCGTCGTCGCGCTCGGCGCGGCAGGCGCGCTGATGGTGACGCTCGCCGGCATCGACGCGTCGGCCGGTGGCGACATCCTGGTGCCGTCGCTCGCCGGTGGCTTACTGATTTCCGCGACCGTGCCGTTCGTTCGACCGATGCTCCGCTCGCTCGTTTGATCGCGGGCGCAGAGCGCGCTACCGTCGAGCTATGGCGAGGACTTTGCGGCTAGCCGTGCTCGGTCTCGCGCTAGCGTGCTTCGGCACGGTGGGGTGTCAGCCGCTCTACGGCTCCAAGCCGGAGAAGCTGCGAAATCCCGAGAAGAAGCACAAGCCGCCCGAGGCCGAGGTCAAGGCGCCGGAGATCAAGTACGTCGAGGAATGCCAGGCCGACTTCCGCGACGATCCGAAGAAGCTCCGGCTCGTGCCGCAGCCGACCGTCGCACGCCAGCTCGTGCAGGTCGGAGACGACGCGATGAACGGCGCTGACAAAGCGAAGACCGACGAGGCGAAGGTCGGG
>CAZDGY010000380.1:0-6449 GCA_964504685.1 uncultured Kofleriaceae bacterium
TCGCGTTCCCGAACTACGACGACTTCTATCACAACGTGTTCTCGCTCTCGCCGACCCAGTCGTTCGACCTCGGCCTCTACAAGAGCGGCCAATCGCGCGAGATGAAGTTCGACAAGACCGGGATGGTTCGGCTCGGCTGCAACGTCCACGCGAAGATGGCGTCGTTCATCTTCGTCATCGATGCGCCCGCGTACGTACCGGTCGAGGGCGCGAACCCGTTCAACTTCCGCAGCCTGGCGCCCGGCAAGTACAAGGCGCGCGTGTGGAGCGAGCGTAGCGCCGAGCCCGCCGAGCAAGAGATCACGATCAAGGCGGGCGTCAACAACATCAACTTCGACGTCAAGGGCGACGCCGAGCGTGGCCCGAGCAAAGACAAATTCGGCAACTCGCGCCAACCGGTCGCCAAGGAATAGGCCCATGACCAAGCTAACGATCAAGACCAGTACCCGCCTACTGCTCGCGGCTACCCTGCTCGCCAATGCGAGCGTCGCTGCCGCTGATCCGGACGACACCGCGGCCGGAGCGCTCAAACACGGTCAGACCGCGCTGCGCGCCGGTCGCGTTCACGAAGCGTGTCAGGCATTCGAAGCGAGCGAGAAGCTCGACGCGAAGATCGATACGGAGCTCGATCTCGCGGACTGCTACGAGCAAGACGGCAAGCTGATGGCGGCGGCGAAGCTCTATCGCGCGGCGGCCGAGAAGGATTCGAACGCCGCTCGCGCCAAGACGTCGAGCGAGAAAGCGGCGCGGCTCGAGACGCTCGCGCCGAAGCTCCGGTTCGCGATCAACCCGCGGCCCGACGGCCTGGTCATCAAGGTCGATGGCGTCGAGGTCGCGAACACCGGCGATATTCGCGTCGATGTCGGCCCGCACGAGGTTACCGCGACCGCGCCCGGCTACGAGGGCCACGCGTCGGCCCCGGTCGATCGGCCGCACGGTACGGTCGACGTCATCATCCGCATGCAACCGCGTGCGGACGCTGCGCCGGCTCCGACGCCCGCACCGACCCCGGCTCCTGCGCCGACGCCCGGGCCGACCGAGACCGAGCCGGCTGCGACGCCGGCACCGACGCCGATGCTGACCGACACCGAGCCGGTCGACCATCGCAAGCGCAACGGCGTGATCGCCGCGAGCGCGGGCGTCGCGCTCCTGATCGGCACGGCGGTCGTCTACGAAGTGTCGGCGGGCAAGTTCGACGACGAGCACAAGCTGTGTCCGAATTCGAAGTGCGCGAGCGAAGCCGACCTCACGAAGGCCAAGTCACAGCTGTCGGATGGCCACACGCTGCGCGGCGTCTCGATCGGCATGGGCATCGGCGGTGGCGCACTGCTCGTCGCGGGGGCGTACCTGCTGCTCACGCCGCATCACAAAGAAAGCTCGCACGTCACGCTGCACGTCGGCCACGATAGCGCTGTCCTCGCGTACATCGGCCGCTTCTAGCAGCCGGTGCAGGCGAGCGCGACGACGTCGAGCTCGTTGCTGACCCCGACCGACACGGTCGACCCGGCGACCGCGCCTTTCGGGACGACCGTGTTCGAACGGACGATCCGCAACGTGTTCGTCGTCGGTTGGTCCGCTTGCGCTCGCAGCGTCAGTGCCGGGATCGAGTAGCTGCCGGTGTCGGAGATCGCGAGCGCACCGCCGTTACCGCCGCCACCGCCGCCGTTTCCATTGCCGTCGTCGCGGAACGTCGCGGCTTGGGCGGCTTCACCGCGGTCCCACGTCAGCGTATTGGCGACCGTGCTGTCGAGGGAGGCACCGAGCATCGGCGCGGTGAACGTGTGGATGTCGGGCCCATCGACATAGACGTTCGAGATCAGATCCGCGCCGCTCGTGACGTTGACCTCGTAGACCTCGTCGTAGTTCGCGACCATCCCGGTCCAGTGCCCGATCTGGCCGCCGTTCGCGTCGTACGTCAGCCGTTGACTGCGAGAGTGCCGGTGCCGGTTCCCGGATCGGATCCGGCGCCGGGTGAAAGCGCGCTGTGACTGCACGCAGCGAACAACGCGATAGTGGAGACGAAGTAGAGACGCATCGCGAGCCCCTTTCTTAGTTGAGTCGCACGATCGAGTCTCGTCGAAATCTCCGACGACGCGCGTGATCTGGACACAGTGTGCAAGGCGCGTACAGCAACGATGTGTGCTGCTCGCGCAGCTTCCCGCCGGCGGACCGAGCGCCGCCGGTCGGGTCGCGCTAATTCGGGACGAGCTTGAAGATCTGGTTGATCGTCTTGCCGTTCGGATCGGCCTTGTGGCGGTCGGCCGCGGCGATCACGAGGGTGCCGCGCGCTTGCGATGAGCCGGTGGTATCGCCGACCCATTGCAGCGCGGCGTCGGCGGCTTGCTTCGCGTCCTCGGGCGTCGCGTAGCTACAGATCAACACCTCGACCTTCGAGACCGTGCCGGCGACGCAGTCTTTGCCGACGTTCGTCGTCGCCGGCGCGAACACCGACGCCTCGAGTCCGCCCTTCTTCCACATCGCCACGACCTCATCCCGCGCGCCTGCGCCCGACGGCGCAGCGGCCTTGCCGCACGCGGCGAGCGCGATCACGAGCATCGACGCCCGCATCAGTGCTTGTGCCAGCCTTCGTGGCGGCCGTTGTCGTGATGGCCGCGCTCCTCGATGATCACCGGCCGATCGCGGACGATGACGCCAGGGCCGCGGACCTCGACGCCAGGGACGTCGACGCCGATGTGAACACTCGGGACCGGGATATGGACATCGACGCCGATGCCTGCGTGCGGGCCGTCGACGACGACGCCTGCGTGCGGACCTTCGACCACGACGCCGGGGCCGACAAACTCCGGCCGCACGCCGATCCAACCGCGCGGCGGCTCGACTTCGATCCGCGGCCGGTCATAGACGAGCGGGCGATAGCGATCGTTGATGCCGATGAATTGCGGGCGCGCATCGATGAACGCGCGCGGCGGCTCGGCGACGTAGAAGTATGCATCGCCGTGCTTCTCGAAGTCCGGCCCGTCGGGCGGCGCGAAGTTATGAAAGTGCGGACCGCGCAGGTAGCAGTACTCGACATCCGGTGGACCGCCGACCACGTCATCGACATGGATCGGGTGCGGCCCGTTGTACGCGAACCGCGGTCCATCGAATCCGTACGCGACCGGGTCACCGACGAACACATGGTCAGGGCCGTGCTCGCGGTACTCGAGCTTGTCGGCGGCGTAGATGTGGACGTGAGGTCCTTCGATGTAACAGATGCCGCCGCCTTCAGACTTCGGGATCGGATGGACACCGGCGAACCGGACCTGCTTGCCGAACTTGGAATCACCGTGCGCGAGCGCCACGACCGCACAGGGCAGTAATACTAGGGTCCACCAGCGACTCATGAGTGCCTCCAGGGGCATTCAGTGGGACCCACGAAGCGAAGAGTTTCAACAATCGTCATGGTCGAGTGGGCACGCGCCGACATGTGATCCGATCTACGCTCTGCCGTCTTGACGCGTTCCCGATTCGCGCAGTTGTGCGGGTTGTTCATCGCCGGCGTCGCGATCGTCGCGTCGGTGCGCGCGGCGCCGTTGGCGATGCGAGTGGTGCTCGCGGATCCCGATCCCGAGCTGCACCGTGCGCTCGCGACGTCACTCGCGCCGTGGCGGATCGAGATCGTCGTCGATCCGTCGCCGCCCGATGGTGAGCCGGCCGCCGAAGCGCGCGCCGACGAGCGCGGCGCCCAGTTCGTCGTGTGGCGCGATGGTGATCAGCTCGCGGTCTACGATCGGCGTAGTGGTGCCACCGAGCGTCGGCCGATTCGCGTCGGGGCGTTCGACGCGATCGAAGCCGCCGCCGCCGCACTCACGGTCAAGACGATGATGCGCTTGCCGGCGCCGGATCCGGTCGCATCGGTGGCCGCCCCGGCGTCGCCGTCGGGCGTCGAGTTTCGGATCGAAGGTGGCGCGGGCTCGCGCTACGAGCACGGCCTGGACAGCAACGTCGCGCTGCGGTTCGCGGTGGCCGCCGAGATCCGGCCATGGCGCGAGCGCGGCTGGCGATTCGGCGTGCTCGCCGATTTCGGCGGGAGCGCCGACGTCAACCAAGCGGGGTTCAAGGGTACGTGGAGCAACGTCGCCGGGCTTGCACTCGCGAGCTGGGCGTACCAGCGCGAGCAATGGGAGGTCGGCCCGTGGCTCGCGCTCGGCGTCGAACACTCGTCGCTCGACGGCACCGAGATGATGGCGGCGCGCAACGAGTCCGCGACCTTGTTCGCGGCGCGCGGAGGTGCGATCGCGCATTACCGAATCGGGTTCTGGACGATCGGCGCGATCGCGGGCGTCGAAACGCTGCCGAGTACGCAGACCTACACCAAGATGAACTCGCCGGCTCAAGTCTTCGAGATTCCGCCGTTCGGGCTGATCGCCGAGCTCGTAGTCGGCGCGGACATCGCCCCCTGAGATAGTTGCGACCTTTCGCGCTAGCTGCCCCACTAGAGCCGCAGTGGGAAGCGTGACCGCCGCCAGGGAGCACGATGTCGAGATCGCACGCCGTGCGGCCGACGGCGATCGCGCGGCGCAACGCGAGCTGTTCCAGGCGCAACGCCGCAGCGTGCATCACACATTGTTCAGGATCCTCGGTTCGAACCGCGACATGGAGGATCTTGTCCAGGACGCGTTCATCGAGATCTTTCGAGCCCTGCCGTCGTTTCGCGGCGAAAGCACGTTGTCGCGGTGGTGCCAGACGATCACGACGCGGGTCGCGTATCTGGCGATCTCGCGGCGCAAGCCCGCGACCGTCGAGCTCGGGTTGGTCGAGGACATCGTCGCCGATCCGAGCCCCGATGCTGCGCGCGTCGCCCGTGCGCGTGATGCGGCGCGACGGCTCTACGCCGCGCTCGATCGGCTCGACGCCAAGAAGCGCATCGCGTTCGCGCTCGCGGTGATCGATGGCCTGCCGCTGCGCGAGGTCGCCAAGCTCACCGAGAGCACCACGTTCGCGACCAAGACCCGCGTGTGGCGCGCTCGACGCGAGATCGACAAGCGCGCGCAAAACGATCCCGTGCTCCGCGATTATCTCGGAGCTCTCGTTGGAGGTGACCGATGACCGAACCACTCGGACCGCCCACGATCGATCCCTTGCCGGATCCGGCGTGGAATCGAATCGAGCGTGGATTGTGGGAGCGCATGGACCACGAGCCCGTGATCGCCCCGGCTCGCCCGCGGCGCATCGGCTTGTGGATCGCGGCGCCGCTGGTCGCGATGGCAGCGGTCGTCGCGCTGTGGCTCGGGCTCGCGTCGCACGGAACGCAGGTCGCGCAGCACACGCCAGACGAGCCCGCTCGCGTCGTAGCCGGTGCAACGCCGTCGGCGGTGTCGTTCGGCGACGCGCACATCACACTCGACGCGAACAGTGCGCTGTCGATGGACCACGAAGCGACGCAGCCGATCGCGCTGCTCGAGCACGGCGCGGCGTGGTTCTCGGTCGCGCCGCGCGGAGATCGCCCGCCGTTCGAAGTCCGCGCCGGCGATGCGATCGTGCGCGTGATCGGCACCCGGTTCCGCGTCGCGCGCGATGGCGAGCGCGTCGACGTCGCGGTCGATCACGGCGTCGTCGAGGTTCGGTTCCGCGGCTCGCTCGTCACACTGACCGCGCAGCACTCGTGGAGCTCGGCCAAGCCAGCCGAGGTCGCGCTCGCGACGCCACCGAGCGAGCCGACGATCGACACGCATGTCGCGAACGCGCCGCCGCCCGCGCCGCCCGCGCCTACGCCCGACGTGGTCCCGCCGGTGCATCCCGTGCCGCCGCCGCCCGCGGTCGACGCTGATCGAGCTCGCTACGACGAGCTACAGCGGCTCGAGGCGACTCGGCCCGACGCCGCGATCGCCGGCTACCTCGAGCTGTCCAGGGGCTCCGGCAAGTGGGCGCAGATCGCATTGTTCGCCGCGGGCCGGCTCGCGATCGATCGCCACGACGTGCGCGCGAAGACGTTGCTCACGATCTACCTCAACCGATTCCCGCGCGGCGCGAATGCGGCCGACGCGCAACAGCTCCTCAACCGACTCGACGGAGGCACGCGATGAAACGGTCACTGCTTATCCTGTGCATCTCGATCATCGCTGCCTGCGGCGGCAAACATGGGAATGGCGGCGATGACGCGTCGGTCGACGCGAGCAACCCGTGCGGCGTGTTCGGCACGGCGTGCGCGAGCGGCACCACGTGCTGCTCGGGCGTGTGCGACAACTCCGGTAGCTGCACCGTCAACCCGACGACGTGTAGCGCGCCGGGCTCGTCGTGCAGTGCGAACACCGATTGCTGCACCGACAGCTGCTTGGGCGGCGTGTGCTCCGCGAACCAATGTACCGCCGACAACGGCTCGTGCACGCAAGACGGCGAGTGCTGCGGCGACTCGTGCAACAAAGGCACGTGCACGCCGCTCAACGCGAACTGCAAGACCGCGGGCAATCCATGCTCCGCCGCGACCGACTGTTGCTCGCAGGCGTGCG
>CAZDGY010000381.1:0-6429 GCA_964504685.1 uncultured Kofleriaceae bacterium
CCTGCGGGAACACCCAGTGATCCATGTCGGTCGTGTCGATCGTCGCGCCGGCCGGCAGCGAATACCAACGCCGCTTGCTCGCGGCGTCGGCCCATAGCGCGTAGTTCGGCGCGTAGTCGACGATGCCCGCCGTGATCTGTGTGCACGCGCGATCGACACACAAGCCGGTATCGAACAGCGTCGGATACGGGCCCGCAGCGTCGGCCGGGACATCGAGCGAGCCATCGCCGTGACCGCGCGAGGCATCGACCGGCGCCGCCGAATTGTCGCCGCACGCGACGAGGAACGCGAGCACCCACGCGTTGCGCATGGCCCAATGGTAACAAACCTGCGCCAAACTTACGCTTTGGCGGGCGGTGGCGCGGTCACGGGCTTGGTGCCGCGATTGAACGCGGCGTCGAGCGCGCGGACGACCTTGTCTTTCGTCGACGTGAGATCGCCAGCGAGGTGACAGCCGCCCGCGCCAGGGTGGCCGCCTCCGCCGAGCGTCATGCACACGCGACCGACATCGATCCGCTCGCTGCGCGAACGCATCGAGACCCGAACGCCGCCACCCTTGGCGGTCGTGAGCAGCACGCCGACCTGCACGCCGTCGACGTTGCGCGCCCAGTTGACCATGCCCTCGATGTCTTCCCACGACGCGCGTGCGCCTTCGACCATCTCGGTGGTCACCGACAGCACGCCGGCGCGACCCGCGCAGTGCAGCTCGAGGGTCGACAACACGCTGCCGAGCAGCCGCAGCTTGCTCGGACTCGGCCGCTCCTCGAGGCTCGCCGCGATCGTGGCGGGCACGACACCGGCGCGGATCAGCTCGGCGCCGACCTGGAGCACCTCGGCGTTCGTGTTCGCATGGCGAAACCCGCCGGTGTCCGAGATCAACGAGACGTAGAGCGGCACCGCCGCCTCTGGCGTCATCGTCCAGCCCATCTGGCCGGCGATGCGATGAACGAGCACGCCGACCGCCGCTGCGCTCGGGTCCCACACCGCGATGTCGCCGAACGGGCGACCGCTCGCATGATGGTCGAGCGTGATCAGCGTGCCGCACACTTCCGGTGGTGGCAACGCATCGCCGAGCAGCGTGATATCGGCGCAGTCGACCACGATCGTGCAGTCGAACCGCTCGTCGAACGAGATCGTGTGGACCGTGGTCGACATCAACGGCAGCCACCGATAGCGCCGCGCGATCGGATCGACCGAATAGATCACCGCGGTCTTGCCGACGGCGCGCATCAGCGACGCGAGCCCGGCCATCGACCCGGAGCCGTCGCCGTCAGGGCGGCGGTGGCTGGTCAACAGGATCCGCTGCGCGCCTCGCAACAGCTCGCACGCCCGGCCGAGGGTCTCCTCGATCGTCGCGGGCTTGCTGGGCGCGGTCGGTTCGTCGGTCACGTGCCGTCCTTCGGATCGCGACCGGCGGCGCGCGCCTTGTCTTCGTCCTCGCGGACGATCTGCGCGAGCTTGTCGGACATGTCGACCGACGCGTCGTGCAGGAACCGCAGCTCCGGCGCGTGGCGCAAGCCGAGCCGCCGTCCGACCTCGCCGCGCAGGAACCCCGCCGCCTTCGTGAGGCCGGCGATCGCGCCGTCGATCTCGGCGTCATCTTGCTCGCCGCTCTTGCTGACGATCGACACGTAACAGCGCGCGACCGACAGATCGACGTTGAGCTCGACCTTCGTGACGGTGAGCAGCGCCGGCGCATGCACGCGCGGATCGCGCACGTCCGACGCGATCATCTCGGTCAGCGCCTCGCGCATGCTGTGCTCGACTCTAGTCTTGCGACTGTTCACGCTCGATCCTTCCACGCGTCGGGGATCCAGTCGGCGTCGGCGTTCGCTTTGTCGCCTGCGCCAGTGCGTTCGGCGAGCTCCGGCGACGGCGCCTCGTACGGCGCGCCGACCTGGTCGAACGTCATGATGTCGCGCGCGATCGCGACGATCTGCGCATCGCCCGACTCCGCCGCGGCCTGCACCGCGCGAATCGCCTCGTCGATCAGCTCGCCGGCTTTGGGCCGGTCGCCCGAAACCACCGCGCAGCCGAGCTCGGCGCGATGCCAATCGTCGAGTGCGCCGACCTCGTTGATCACGACGCCGAGCCGCTCGCGCACGCGGTCCTTAACCCGCCGCACGACCATCCGCTTGTCCTTGAGCGAATGACTCTCGCCGATCGCAACGGTCAGCTTGGCGATGGCGACGTACACGATGTCACCGTACCACGCCACCGCAGGCGCCGAGATCAGGCAGTCCGGCCGTGAACGAGCGTCTTCGGGCCGTCGCGGAACAGCACTTCGATCTTCGAGCTATCGATCGCACGGACGACGATACCGAGGCCAAGCTTCGAGTGCGACAGCAGATCATCGGCTTTGAAGCTGTGGTTCACCGTGTACGGCACGAAGTCCGACTCCGGGCGATCGCCGACCACCTTCTGCCACTTACGCTCGCGCGTGCGCTGCGCGCGTTCTTCCGCCGAGACTTGCCAGCCCCAGCCGGACAGCAGCTTCGTCGCGTGCTCCTGCGCCCGCCAGTCGGCGCCGAGGCACAGCGCCTCGATCGGCGCGAGCTCCTCGAGGGTGATCGAGGCGTTGTCGAGCTTGACGACCTCGCGCAACATCGCGCGCGCGCGGGTCGCGAGCTCGCCGGCCGGCGATTCTGCCGCGAGGTCCGCGAGCCGAAACACGATCGACGGCTTGAGCCGGCGCGCGAATGCCGAGAAGTCCTGCAACATCTTGCGCTGATCCGGGCCGATCAACGTGGCGAGCGCAGGCGTGCGGCGCTTGAGCCGAGCCATCGCGGTCGCGGCATCCGACACCAGATACGGCGGCGCGAGCGCGAACAGGTCGTCCTGGCGGGCGGCGAACCGCACACCGGACAGCGGCTCCTCACGCAGGTCGGTCTCCTCGAACATCGCGAGCCAGAACAGCGGGAGGTGACTCTTGCCACCGTCGAGCTCGGACGCCTTGGCGGCGAGCACGCGGTCGATCGGCTCGAAGCTATCGAGATAAGCGTAGTGAGCCATTACAGCTGCGCAGCCTCTTCGATGACTTCGTACGACTCGATGATGTCGCCCGTCTTGATTTCGTTCCAGCCGGCGACCATCACGCCGCACTCGAAGCCGTTCGTCACTTCGCTCACGTCATCCTTGAATCGCCGCAAGCTGCCCACCTTGCCTTCGTAAACCTGGACTGAATCGCGGATGATGCGCAGATAGGCTTTGCGGTTGATCTTGCCGTCGGTGACCATGCAGCCGGCGACCGTGCCGATCTTCGGGATCGAGAACGTCTCGCGGACCGACAGCTTGCCCATCGGGATCTCGCGCTTGATCGGCGCGAGCAGTCCAGCCATCGCGAGCCGGACCTCGTCGAGAGCATCGTAGATGATATCGTAGAGCTTGATCTGCACGCCCTCTTGCTCGGCGAGCTTGCTGCTCTTGCCGGCGGGACGGACGTGGAAGCCGACGACGATCGCGTTACCCGCTTTCGCGAGCATGACGTCGCTCTCGGTGATGCCGCCGACCGCGGCTCCGATCACCGCGACGCGAACTTTCTCGGTCGACAGCTTCGTGAGCGCGGCCTTGAGCGCCTCGGCTGAGCCTTGGACGTCCGCCTTGAGGACGATCTTCAGCTCCTTCGTGTCGATCGCATCCTGGATGCGATCCATGATGTTCTCGCGCGAGATGACGGTGCGGCCGCCGAGCTCGCGCTTGCGGAACTGCTCGCGGCGGTGCTCGACGACTTGCTTGGCGACCTTGTCGTCTTCGGCCGCGTTGACCTGATCGCCGGCGTCGGGGACGCCATCGAGGCCGAGCAGCTCGACCGGGGTCGACGGACCGGCCTCGTCGATCGTGTTGCCACGATCGTCGAGCATCGCGCGGACCTTGCCGTACGTGCGGCCGGCGACGACGATGTCGCCCGCGCGCAGCGTGCCTTCCTGGACGAGCACGGTCGCCATCGGGCCGCGGTTGCGATCGAGGCGGGCCTCGATCACGAGACCGCTCGCCGGCTTCGCCGGATCGGCCTTGAGCTCCATGACCTCGGCGGTCACCGCGATCGACTCGAGCAGCTTGTCGATGTTCTCGCCCTTGATGGCCGAGACGTTGACGTAGATGGTGTCACCGCCCCAGTCCTCGGCGATCAACTGCTGCTCGGCGAGCTGCTGCTTGACGCGCTCGGGAGCCGCGTCGGGCATGTCGATCTTGTTGACCGCGACGATGATCTTCACCTTCGCGTCCTTGGCGTGGTTCAACGCCTCGATCGTCTGCGGCATCACGCCGTCGTTCGCCGCGACGACGAGCACGACGATGTCGGTCGCCTGAGCGCCGCGGGCTCGCATCTCGGTGAACGCTTCGTGGCCCGGCGTGTCGAGGAACACGACGTCGCCGTGACCCGGCACCGCGACTTTGTACGCGGCGACGTGCTGGGTGATGCCACCGGCCTCGCCCGCCGCGACCCGCGCTTTGCGGATCGAGTCGAGTAGCGAGGTCTTGCCGTGATCGACGTGGCCCATCACGGTGACGACCGGCGAGCGCGCCACCATGTTCTCGGCGTCGTCGCCCTTGGCCGCGAACGCGTCCTCTTCTTTGAACGCGACGTTCTGAACTTCGTAGCCGAACTCGCTCGCCAAGATCTGCGCGGTATCGAAGTCGATCGACGCGTTGATGTTGACGCCGGTCATCCCCATGCCCCACAGCTTCTTCAGCACCTCGGGCGCCTTGATGCCCATGTTGCGCGCGAGGTCCTGCACCGCGATCGTGTCCTCGATGCGGACGACGCGCTTGTGCTCGGCCGGCGTGGTGATCGTGGTCTGCTTGCCCTTCTTACCGAGCGGCAGCTTCTTCTTGCCGAACTCGCCACTGGGGCCGCGCGGCGAGCGACTTTGCTGCTGCTGCGCGAACCGACCGCGGATCGGATTGACCGGCTGCGGGCCCGACGGTGCGCGGCCGCCGACGCTCGGCGTACGCTCGGTGATCTTGATGCGCGGCGGCAGCGAGATCACGCTGCCGACTGCCGGCCGCGATGGATCGCGAGTCGGTGCAGGCGCAGGCGCGGCGACCTGTTGCTCGTCCGGTGCCTCTTCGCCATCTGCGCGCGGCGCCGGCGCGGGGCGATCCGCAGTGCGGGCGCGAGCGCGCTCGAGGTCGAGCTCGAATCGGCTGCGTGCGCTGTCCGCCATTTGCTCGACGGTGCGCGGGACTTCGTTGACGCCGGCCTGTTGCGGGCCGTTCGTCGAGCGCACCGGGGTGACGCGCGGCGGCAGTGGCGTCGACGGCCGAACGTGCTCGACCTGGACTTCGGAGCCGTTGCGACCGACGAACTGCGGACCCGCGACGATGACCCGCGAGCCCGGTGCCTTCACTTGGGCGTGCTCGGCGCGCGGCGCGGCAGCGATCGGTTGAGCGGGTGCGCGCGGCGGCGGAGAAACCGCGGGCTCGACCGCAACTTCGCGGACCGGGCGACGCTCTTCGCGCGCGGGTGGCGTCGGCGCCGGCTCGGCAGCGTGGACGACCGGCTGCGCCGGCTCGGGACGCGGCGCAGGGGCCGGTTTCGGAGCGGGTGCCGGCGTTGGCGCGGGCGGCGGTGCGGCGACGACCGGCGGCGCTTCGACGACGACCGGAGCCGGCTTCGGGGCCGGCGCGCGCGCGACGACCGGGGCCGGTGCGGGTGCGGGTGCGGGTGCGGGCTCTTCGACCACCGCGCGGCGACGAACCGGCGCAGGTGCGGCCGCGACGGCCGCTGCAGGTGCCGGGCGAACCTCTTCGGCAGCTTTCTCGCTGGTTTCGCCGGCTTTGTCGGCGCTCGAACGGCGCCGAAGCACGGCGCCGCCAGTGGAAAGCCGCTGCGTCTGCTGAGGTTGCACCACCGCCTGCTTCTCCTTCTCCAACGACCTCTTGATCCTCGCGACGTCATCGGCGTCGAGCGAAGACATGTGATTGTTCACTTCGAGACCGAGCGCGCGGATCTTCGCGATGAGGTCCTTGTTGGGAATCCCCACCTCTTTTGCAATCTCGTAAACGCGCATCTTCTCTCCGGTCAATCCTTCGCCTGAAGCCGAGCGGGTTTTACAGCTTCTGCCCGCATGTGGCCAGCGCCGAGTTCGTCGTTGAGATCGCTGACTTGTCCTGAATTGTCGTCGGCTCGTGACATCTCGGCGACCGCGCCGCGAACGTCGTCGGCCGACACCGCACGGCGCAGGCTTCGGCCGAGGCCTGCTTGCATCGCCGCGACGCAACTCCCGCGTACGTGAACGTACGCACCACGGCCCGCTGCCTTGCGAGAGTGGTCGATAACCACGCCGCGGCCCTCCGCCCACACCAACCGGACGAGGTTGGCGCGCGCGTCGACTCGACGGCAACCCGTGCAGGAACGCTGCGGGACGTGACTCAGGACGATGCCTCCGACAGCCAGCTGATCGCGCGCTGCCGAAGCCGCGCGAGATC
>CAZDGY010000382.1:0-6404 GCA_964504685.1 uncultured Kofleriaceae bacterium
CTTCGGCAACGACCCGCACCGCGAGCGCGCGGTAGCGCAGCGTGCCGGGGACGATCAGCCGGATCGGGGTCATCAGCGGCCAGGATAGCAGCGCGACGAGCCGCCGTGGTACCTTGGTGGCGTGCTGCGTAGCGTTCGGTTCGCCAAACGGGCGATCGACGTCCTGGGGGCTGCGGTCGGGTTGGCGATAACCGCACCGTTGATGCCGATCATCGCGGCTGCGATCTACGTCGATTCCCCTGGTCCGGTGTTTTATCGGCAGCGCCGCGCCGGCAGCCTGCGCGCGGTCTCGCATCAGAACGGCGTGCGCAAGCTGCACTTCGACGAGTTCACGATGCACAAGTTCCGCACGATGCAGATCGATGCGGAGGCGAAGACCGGTGTCGTCGTCGCGGGCGCCGGCGATCCGCGAGTGACGCGCGTCGGCCGATTCTTGCGCAAATCACGGCTCGACGAGCTGCCGCAGTTCTGGGACGTGCTGCGCGGCAAGATGAGCATCGTCGGCCCGCGGCCGGAGCGGCCGGAGTTGTTGCAAGATCTCTCGTACGCGATCCCGCTGTTCGAAGAGCGGATGCGCGACGTCAAGCCTGGCATCACCGGGCTCGCGCAGATCTCGCTCGGCTACACCGGCTCGATCCCCGAGGGCAGCGAGATCGGCAAGCTCGCCGCGACGCTTCAGAACCCGTGGCAGCTCGACGAAGCGAAGGGCTCGCTCGCCGACGACATGCGGATCAAGCTGCTCTACGACCTCGCGTACACCGCGTCGCTCGAGCGCTTCGACACGTTCTTGCGCACCGAGCTCGACATCATCGTGAGGACGCCGCTCGTCATGCTGAAGATGACGTCGGGCCGTTAGCCGTCAGTCCATGCGATCGCCGGGCGGGCGCACGAACAAGTGGCGCACCGGCGGCATCGCGGCATCCCGCAGCGTCGGTGGTTCGATCAGCGCGTCTTTGGCGTCGATCCGCGCCGGCTCGGGATTCGCGAACACGCCGAGCTTGGTCACCTTCGCGAACCGCGCGGCGAGCGCTTGATACGGCTCGCGTGAGGTCTTGATCCAACTCGCGATCGCGCCCGAACCGCCGTAGCTCGTGATCGCGGCGCCGACCTTGTCGACGACCGCCGGCGGCAGCTTGCTGTTGACCGCGACGAACGCGGGGTTCGGCACCGAGCCGGTGTCGAACACCTTCGTCAAGCCATGCGCCGCCGCGACCGGTGCGAACACCGCCTGCGCCGCTTTGTACGACGCGACCTCGGAGATCGCAGCCGCGAGATCCGGTTTGCCAACGCGCGCGCCGAAGAAGGTCGCGCCGACCTCGGATTCGAGCATCGCATTGTCGATAAAGCCTGCGTCGTTGCAGCCGGTCTGGATGAACGCGAGCTTCTTGCCCTCGAGCGCGTGCATGTCGCCGCCGGCCGCCGAGAACAACGCCCACGGCCGATTCGTCGCGCCGCCGACATTCGCGGCCGCGAGCAGATGCCAACTCGAGTTGATCGCGACGCACGGCGCGTCGACGATCGCGAAGTCGACGTTGTCTTTTTCGAGCGCGGCGATCGTCGCGTACGACTGCGCCTCGGTCTTGATCCCGGTGTTCTGCTCGATCGCTTTGGCGAGGCCTTGCACGTAAGCGAGCCGCGCTTGCGCCGTGCCGAACTCGATCGACGGTGCGTAGATCCCGACGACCAGCTTGGCCGGCGCCTGCTGAGCGTGCGCTGCCGCGGCGAGCGCGCACAAGATGACCAACGCGCGCTTCATAGCCCGTAGATCCTCTTCTTCGCGTCGATCCACTTCTGCAGATCGCGCGCGGTGACGCCTTTCGCGCGGGCGCGTTGCCACGCGTCGTACGCGTCTTTCGTGCGACCGAGCTCGTCGTAGACGATGCCGAGATCGACGAGCGACTCCGGCGGATTGCCGCCCATCGCCTCGAGCGCGTTCAGCTTGTCCTTACCGAGCGCGAGCGTCGTGCGATCGAGCTCGATCCGGCGCTTGGCCTCGCCGACCGCAGCCTTGTCGGCGACTGCGAGCGCTTTGCTCGCTTCGGCCCGGTTGCCGTTCTTCCACGCATCGGCCGCGACGACCTCCCAACACGAGGCCGCGAGCTCGCGACCCTTCGCACCGAGCTCGCCTTCGAGCTTGCCGAGCTCGGCGCACGCTTGTTCGCGCGCGGCACCGGTCTGCGTGCGATACGCGGCGTACGCGGTGAACAACTGTGCGCCGACCTTCGCGTACGGCCCGGTCAGGTACGAGGCTTGATTGCCGCGCGTCGCGAGCGACTTGAACAACCGCTCGGCTTCTTGCGACCGCCCGGTGTCGAGCAGCGCGATCGCGTACGAGAAGTCGAACGCGAATGGCTCGGTCGCCTTGAGCACCGATGGGTCGCGAGTCGCGCGCTCGAAATCGCCCGCGGCTTCCGTCGCCTTGCCTTCGCGCAGCTGGCGCCAACCGCGGCGATACAACGCGAGCGCGAGGTTGCGCTTCGCCGCCGGTCCGACCTCGGGATCCTGCGCCGCGATCGCGACGGCCGAGTCGAGCTTTTCGATCGCCGCGGCGAGCTCGGTATCCCATTCGAGCGGCGCCCACTCGGTATAGATCTCGGCGAGTGCGAGCTGAGCGTTCGCGCGCTTCGCCTCTTTCTCGGCGTCGGCGTACGCGAGCGCGGCTCGCTTGACGTCCGGCTTGGTCTGGCAGGTGTACGTGCGGGCGAGCAACCGCGCGACGAGCACCGAATCGCTACCGCGCACGCCTTTGAGCCGGATCAGATGCTTTTGCGCGGAGTCACAATCGCCGCGATCGAGCGCGAGCACCGCGAGGTTCGTCATCGTGACCGCGGAACCGGTGTCGAGCGCGAGCGCTTGCTCGAGCAGGGTCTGCGCCGCTTTCGCATCCTTGGTGTCGAAGGCTTGCTCGTTGATCGTCTGGACGAGCTCGCGCTGGACCTGGACATCGCCGGGACGCAGCTCGCGCGCCGCTTCGAACCGCTCGCGTGCCTCGCGCAAGGCGTGGCGGTCGAACTGCGCCTTGCCGGCGATCACGAGTAGTGCCGCGCGTTGATCCTTCGGCGCTTTCGGGACGTCGTCGGCATCTCCGGTCAGCAGCTTGTCGGCGAGCGCGGCGGCCTTCGCGTCTTGGCGCGATTCGAGGTACGCATCGCCGAGCTCGATCGCGATCTCGAGGCTGTTCGGATTCGCCGCGAGCCCTGCGGTGAGCTTGTCGATCGCGAGCGCGAGGTTGTTGGCACCCGCCGACGCTGGCAACCGGCGATACGTCTTGCCGAGCTTGATCGTCAACTGAACTTGCTCGCGTTGCTGGGCCGGTTTGACGAGCTTCTCCGCGCGCAGATATTGATCGAGCGCATTGGGCCAGTCGCGATCGGCAAAGTACGCGTCGCCTACGAGCGCGTAGCCGCGCGCCTCGGTCTTGCGCAGCTCGACGAACTTCCCCGCGGCGGTGCGCGCTTGCTTCGTGCGATTGCGCGCGAGGTACGCGGTCGCGAGATTGAACCACGCCGAGCCGGTCGGATCGACGTGCTTCGCGTCCGCGGTGATGCGCTCGCACACGGTCTCCGCTTGGTCCCAGCGCGCGAGGCCCGCGTACGCGGCGCACAGTCCGTTGTCGCTATTGGTCTTCGCATTCGGCTTCTTGCCGAGCTTGCGCTCGACGTATTCGAACTGCTCTGCCGCTTTCTGATACAGCGCCTGCGCTTTCGCATCGTCGGTGCCGCCGAGCGCAGCGCGCGCATTCGCGAGATCGGCGAATCCCAAACGCACGCGCGGCAACACATCCGTCGGTTCGAGCTCGGCCGGCCGATGCGCGAGATATTGCTCGAACGCGGCTTCGGTCTTGACCGGGTCTCGCGTCGAATAGAACTCGCCGAGTAGCTTCTGATTAGAGAACGTCTCGGGCCGTAGGCTGACGACCTTCTCGGCGACCTTCGCCGCATCGTCGCGTCGGTCGGTCTCCCACAGCAGCAGCGCCTCTTGCTCCATCACTTCGGGCGCGTTCGGCCAGCGCGCTTCGGCCTTGATGACGAAGTCCAGGC
The DNA here is from genome assembly GCA_964504685.1 of uncultured Kofleriaceae bacterium. GTDB lineage: Bacteria > Myxococcota_A > Polyangia > Haliangiales > Haliangiaceae > JABFXX01. The sequence goes on from CAZDGY010000382.1 coordinate 4,041, forward strand.
CGCCCTTTAGATCCTTGAGGATGATGTAGATCGCGGCGCGCTTGCCGTAGGCCTGAGGCGTGACTTGCCCGGGCGCCTTCGCGATCGCGCGATCGTAGGCGAATGCGGCGCGGCGCCAATCGCCCTCTTCGAAGTACTTGTCGCCGTCGCGCAGGTCATCTTCGACCGCTGCGTGCGCCGCGGTGGCGGCGAGCAGCATCGCGACGACGAGGACTCTCACACGAGCTTCCCGATCACCATCGTGATGTCGTCGCGGCGCGGCGTCTCGCCGTAATACTCGGAGGCGTCGCTCACGATCGCATCGCGCAGGTCAGGTGGGTCCATCATGGCCGACTTGCGCACCGACGCGCGGAACCGGCGCTCGCCGTACTCCTCGTTCTCGGAGTTCTCGCACTCGACGATGCCGTCCGTGTACCAGACCAGCAGGTCGCCGCTGAGCAGCTCGGTCGTCTTCGCTTCGTACTTCGAGTTCGGATCGTCGCCGAGCCGGTTGCCGCGGATCATCAGCGAGCCGAACTCGCCCTTGCCGTCGCTCGCGCGATAGAGGTACGGGAAGTTGTGGCCCGCGTTCGCGTACGTGATCGTCTTCTTCTTCGTGTCGATGATCGACGCGAAGCAGGTCATGACGAACTTGCGTTGCGCGCTCTCGTAGATCGCGTAGTTCATGATCTCGAGCAGCCGCGTCACCGTGACTTCGTCGTTGTACAGGTGGCGCGCGACGTCGCACGCAGCCTTCGCGGCGGCAGTCAGCATCGCGGATGGCACACCGTGACCGGTGACGTCGCCGATCACGATCAAGATCTTGCCCGACGCGAGCTCGCTCCACGTCCACCAATCGCCGCCGGTTTGCGCGGCGGGTAGGTAGTAGCCGGCGAACGTCAGCGGCCCGAACGTCACCGGTTCGTTACTCGGCACGAGCGTCTCTTGAATCGTCTTGGCGACCTCGAGCTCTTGCTCGATCTTCGCCTTCTCCGCGGTCTGCTGGAGCAAGACGTTGATCTGATCGGCCATGAAGTTGAAGCTGACGCCGAGCTGTCCGAGCTCGTCGCCGCTCTTGACGTCGACGCGCGCATCGAGATCGCCGCGCGCGATCTGATCGGCTTTCCAAGCGAGCAGCTTGATCGGTCGCGAGATCGCGAGGCCCTGGAAGATCGCGAGCACGACGCCGATCAACACGAACAGGCCGCCGATCGCGCCGGCGTAGATCGCCGCCTTGGTCGAGGCCTCGGACTTCTTCGCCGACGCGGCCTCGATGAACCACTGAACCGGCGACAGGTCGTAGCCGAGCACGACGTAGCCGAGCCGCGCTGCCGGCGGATCGGCCGCGACCGCACCTGCTGGCGTCGCCGGTTCGCCGACGAACACCGCGTACGCGAACATCCGATAGGTCGAGCCTCCCGAGGTCAGCTCGTACTGCACCATCGGTCCGCCGCCGTTCGTGCTCGCGCTCCACGTCGCGAGCGCCTTCTTCCAACTCTCCATCGTCAGCTCGCCGAGCGCGGGCGTCAGCGGTTCGTGATTGCCCTCGGTGCATTCGAGGTCTTTGGCCTCGAAGCAGTGCGCGACGACGTTTTGGTGCAGGTCGAGCACGTACGCGAGCCGAAGGCCGTAGTCCTTCTTGCCGTTCGGGCCATCCTTCGTGTCTTGCGTGACCGCCGCTTGGACGAGCGACAGGATGTCGGCGTCGCGACCGCGGTCGATCAGCAGCTGCTCGACGGCGCGAGCGAACAACGGCGTGCCCAACGCACCGAGCGTCTCGCGATCGCGCTTGAACAGATCGACCTGCTCCTGGGCGGCGTCGTCGTACGCGTGGCGGATGTTGTTGACGTGCATGATCACGTCGCCGACTGCGATCGCTGCAATCAGCAGCGTCGTGGTCAAGATCATCTTGACCGAGATGCTCGGACCTCCCTTGGCCATTACGCCGAGAGTAGCGCAGAACTGGTACGATTTACGCGCATGGACCAGGACTCGCTCGCGCCCGCGCTCCAGCAGTTCTTGACCGAGTTCAAGCGCGTCGCGAACGCGATCGTCGACAGCTACTTCATCGTCGACAGCGAGCGCCGGATCGTCGACTTCAACCGGGCATTTTTCGCATTGTTACCGCGCCAGCTCGCCCGCGGCCTTAAGGGCAGACACTGCTTCGAGATCCTCGAGCTCAATATCTGCCAGCACGAGTGCATCGCGAAGCAATGCTGGGCGAACGACCGCCACGTCCGGCTCGATGAAATCTCCGGAAACATCGCAGGCGAGACCCAACGGCTGCGCTTCATCTTGTCGGCAGTACCGATCACCGACTCCGACGGCACCCACGTCGGCGCGCTCGAGATCCAGCGCAACGTCACCGACGAGGCGGTCGTCCAG
>CAZDGY010000383.1:0-6402 GCA_964504685.1 uncultured Kofleriaceae bacterium
CCGCGATGTCTACTTTGCGGGCGGCTGGCACGAGCGCGCCGACACCCGGATCCCGCCTGGCGAGCACGTCACGATGGCGCGCGCCTGGTCCGGCGGCCGGACAGCCGAGGCGACCGCAGCACGAGTCACCGTCGAGGTCTACCCCGACGACTACTACGAGCATCTCTACGAGGCGCGGCTTGCCGGCAAGCTCCCCGCCGCTCAGCGCACCCTGTACGAGCAAGCGCTCGCCCGCGCGCGCAGTTCTCACTACGTCGCATTCGAGCGCACCCTCCCGATCGCGCTATCATCCACCCGATGATCCTCGCATGCCCTTCGTGCGACAGCCGGTACGACGTCACCGGTCACCAAGACGGCCAGCAGTTCCGCTGCCGATGCGGGACGATGATGACGCTGCGCGAACCGAAGCAAGTCGGCTTGCTGATGTGCCCGCACTGCGGCGGCGGTGTGTCACCGACCGCGTCCCGTTGTCAGTACTGCAACGAAGAGCTGTTGCTCAAGGCGTGTCCGCGCTGCCTGTCGCGCGTGTTCGCCGGCCACAAGCATTGCCCGGAGTGTGGGACCGAGCTCGATGTCGCGGCGGTCGGCGACACGCTCAAGGATCGGCCGTGCCCCCGCTGCACGACCGCGCTTCGCGCACGGCTCGTCAGCGACATCGTGATCGACGAGTGCGGCCAATGCCTCGGACTGTTCCTCGATCAGATCGCGATCAAGCGCGTGATCATGGATCGCGCGCAAGCTCGCGCCGAGGCGCTGCTCGGTGCGATCCCGAAACACGAGTTCTCGGCCGCGCGCCCCTCGGAGAAGATGTACGTGAAGTGTCCGATCTGCGCGCAGATCATGAATCGCAAGCTGTTCGCGGCGGGCTCCGGCGTGATCGTCGATGTCTGCCGCACTCACGGCACGTACTTCGACGCCGGAGAGCTGCCGGTGATCATCGAGTTCGTCATGCAGGGCGGGCTCGAAGAAGCGCATCGCAAAGACCTCGAGCGCATGCGCGACGAGCTCCGGCGCGAACGCGACGAGGCGCGCTCCGACAAGCTGCAAGTCTCGATCGATCCGCGGGTCACTTCGTACGGCTCTGGCGGCGCGCTGGTCGATCTCTTCTTGTCGTTGCTGCACTAGATGCCGACGATCCATCGCGCGTTGTTGGCGACGCTGGTCGTCGCCTGCTCGGCACCGAGCCATCCGAAGCCGGCTGCCGGCACGAAGCTCGTCGTGCTCGTCATCATCGATCAGTGGCCGGAATGGTCGTTCGAAGCGAAACGGCCCGCGCTGCACGGCGGCGGCTTCGATCGCTTGCTCGGTGACGGCCAGTGGCTCGTCGGTCGCCATCCAACTGCCGCGACGCTCACAGCGCCCGGGCACGCGCTGCTCGGTACGGGTGCGCCGACCTCGATCACCGGCATCCTCGCGAACGAATGGTGGCATCGCGACCTCGGGCGTTCGCTCAGGTCGGTGGAAGCCGAAGATGGCTCGACGAGCGCGGTCTGGCTGCGCGTGCCCGGGCTTGGCGATGCAGTCGCGGCCGCACACACCGGCTCGAAAGCGGTCGCGGTCAGCCTCAAGGATCGCGCCGCGATCCTGCCGCTCGGCCACAGCGGACTCGCGCTCTGGTACGACGCGAAGTCGGGCGAGATAACGAGCCAACAGCCGCCGCCGTGGCTCGCCGACTACAACCGGAGCCACCCGATCGCCGCGCGCACGCACGAGGTGTGGACTCCGCTCGATCCCGCGCATCTCGCGCAACTCGCTGGCGGCCCCGATGACCAACCCGGCGAGGTCGGCGACAAGGGGCTCGGCACGACGTTCCCGCACGATCTCGGCGCTACGAAGGATCCTAACGACGCGATCTTCGCAGTGCCGGCTGGCAACGACCTCGTGTTCGACACCGGACTCGCCGCGATCGCCGGAGAGCATCTCGGCACGCATCCGTCGCCCGATCTCCTGATCCTCAGCTTGTCCGCGCACGACTTTATCGCGCACGCGTGGGGTCAAGAGTCGTGGGAGAGTTGGGACGGCGACCTCCGGCTCGATGCGCGGCTCGGGCAATTCCTCGGCGAGCTCGATCGCGCGGTCGGCGCCGGCGCGTGGGGCATGATCGTGACAAGCGATCACGGCTCGAGCCCGATGCCGGAGCGCTCGGGCGGCGGCCGGATCAAGTATAGCGAGCTGCAAAAGGCGGCGAACGATGCAGCGTCGGCGGTGCTGGGGCCCGGCGCGTGGATCGACAACGCGCACTTCCCGAACGTCTACTTCTCGAAAGCGATGCTCGCTCAGCCGAAGGGCGAGCTCGACTCGGCAATGCGGCGCGTCGTGTTCGCGTTGCGCGCGTTCCCCGGGCTCGAGAAGGTCGATCGCACGGCGCCGTACGAAGGTCATTGCGAGACCCGCACCGGCGAAGCGCAAGCGCTGTGCTACTCGTTCGACCCCGAGCGCAGCGGCGACTTGTTCTACATGCCGGCGAAGGGCTGGATCACCGAGAGCGACGATGGACCGCTCGCGACCTCGCATGGCTCGCTGCACGACTACGATCGACTGGTACCGGTGCTCGTCGTGCCGCCGGGAAAGCCGGCGAGCCATCCCGCGCCGACCGCGCCGACCGGCGAGATTCCAACGACGCAGATCGCGACGATGCTGTCGACCTGGCTCGGCGTGACCGCGCCGCTCCAGCTGCAGCGTGCGCCCGCGCCGTGAGACAGTGCCGGGATGAACCGGCTCGTGCTCGTGCTCTGCGTCGTCGCCGCATGCAAGAAGTCCCAGCCGATACCGGTTGGGGTCACGACCGCGGCGCTGAGCGACAGCGAGGTTCGCAAGAACGGCTCGCTCAAGGTCACCGACAAGGCGGGCGCATTCGAGGTTACCGACGGCGCTGGCCACATGACGATCACGCTGCCGCAGAAGCCGACGCTGAGTGGCGAGATGGCCTCGCAAGGAGGCGTCGACGTGTTCAACGCGCAAGCGGTGATGCCCGGCGGCCCGGTCGACGTGCAATTCGGCGTCGCAACGATCAAGGACGGCGTGATGCCGGCCGAGATGGCAGGCACGCTGGCGTCACTGCCTCAGACGCTCGCCGACGCCGCGAGTGGAAAGCTCGCGAAGAACGGAGCCGGGACGCTCGCGGGCCACAGCGCGCAGGTGTTCGAAGTGACGACCGCGGACCAGCGCCGGCTGTTCGGCTGGTATCTCATCGTCGCCGAGCAAGCGCGGATGTATCAGATCAATTGCGTCGGCCCCGACAACGCCGACAGCGCCGCCGCGTGCACCAAGGTCGCGAGCTCGCTCGCGATCAAATAGCTCAGTCCTTCGAGATCGCGACCGCCGGACACACGTCGTGCAGCGGAGCGAACCGACTCGTCCGTGGCTCGGAGTCGAACAGCCCGAGGAGATCGCGATTCTGCGGGGCCACCGTGTAGGGCGTGTACAGCGTCCAGCCCGTGTCGGGCCGGCCAAGCGAGTGCCTCCCGGCCGGCGACAGAAACTTCTTCACCGCGGCGCGCACGTCGGGGTTCTGCCAATCGTGTGTCGCCAGAGTGTCCGGCATCTGTCCGTGGTGCATCGACACCTCCATCTCTTCCGGCGCATGCAGGAGCACCTCCAGCGCCTGACAGTCGTCCGCTCGCCCTGCGTCGCCGCAAGCGATCAGCACCGCGAAGAGCCACCAGCCGCGCACGCCAGGACACTACTACAGGCGTTCGGAGCTCGCGTCGCGGACTCGTTACAACACCGTCGTTGAGCTCTGCGGTCCGGCCCACTATGACTCCGCGCATGGCGCGAACCGACCTCGTCTGCACCCTGTTGCTGTGCGCGCTCGGCTGCTCGGTCACGCCGCAGACGCAGCAACCGCCGGGCGGAGGCAAGGCCGACGGCGCCGATAGCGATCCCGACTCGGACCGGAACCGCACGTGCCCCGGCGGATGCGACGTCGGCACGGTCTGCGACACGGTGGTCGAGGCCTGCATCGCGGAGCCCGGCGCTCCGACCTTGCAGTCCCCAATCTCCGGCGCGCGCACGTCGGGCGTTCCGGTCGTCGCGTGGACGTCGGCGCCGGCCGCGAGCGACAGCCTCGTCAAGATCTGCCGGGACCTCGAGTGCTCGGAGGTCACCGCGCGGCTCACGGGTACCGCTGGCGCGCCGCTGCCGTTCCCGCTCGTGCGCGGCGCGTACTTCGTGCGCGGCTATGGCCGTTCGCAACAGCCTGATGGTCACGAGGTGATCGGCGCAGACCACACGACCACGCGCGTGATCTTCGCGAATGGCGGCTCCGCGCCGACGATCCAGCCGCTCGGCCTCGAGCCGGACTTCGATCGCGATGGCAGGGTCGACGTGCTCCGCGTCGAGTCGGCGACGGATGGCAGCTCGACCCAGCTGCTCGAGCTCGAGCTCGCGAGCGGTAAGACACCCACCGTCGCAGGTGCGGACTACGCGTTCGGCACCTACGCGACGCCGGTGCTCGACCTCGATGGCGACGGCCGCGACGAGCTGGTCACCGTGGCGCAGCTCGGCGTCAACCCGATCAACCTGATGCGCTATCAGCTCGATCTCGACAGCAACCTCCAGCTCGTCCAGACGGTGTCGTTCACGATCCCGCCCGGCGAGACGCTCGTCGGACTGCTCTCGCTCGGCGACGTCGACGGTGACGGCTTCGCCGATCTCGGCGTGCAGCTGTCGCTGCCTCCGCGCATCACGACCGGCGATGGTGGCGGGACGCTCGCGTATTTCACCGGCATCGAGCTCGACATCCTGCACGGCAGTCCGAGCGGGCTAGGCGCTCCCGAGGTGGTCCAGTTCGCCGTTCCGCAGGACGAACAGACGTTCTCGCCCGCGGCCGGCAACGTGCTCGTGCCGGTCGGCGATGTCGACGGCGACGGCTTCCCCGATCTCGCGCTCGAGGTCCAGACGCTCGATCCCGTCGATCGAGTCGTCAGCGGCCAGCTCCACCACGCCGATGTGTTCGCCGGCGCGCGGACGAATCCGTACCAGCGCACGATCGCGCGACTGGCCTACACCGATCAGGTCGTCGGGCTTGGCGACATCGACGGCGACGGCCTCGCCGATGTCGGCAGCGTCCGCGCGTCGGGCTACACGTTCACGTACCTCGACGGCGGCGGATACCTCGAGGGGATCCAACCCGCGCAGATCGTGATCGCCTACGGCAGCAGCACGCTGCGCGTGGCCGCACCATGGACGCTGCCGGTCGACCAGGTTCCCGGCTGCTCGAACGGCACCGGCCCCGGGTACGACAACTTTCCGCGCCAAGGCTGGCTGATCGGTGGCGGTGACCTCGACGGCGACGGCTTCGACGACGTGCTGCTCGAGATCGACGGCGTGCACGATGGCAGCGGCACGGGCGTGCATCACTGCGACGGCTCGCCCAGCGTCGCCGAGGTCCACGTCGGTACCTCCGCCGGCCTCGACACCGGCGTCACGCAAGTGCTCACGAATCCCGCCGGCATGACGTTCGGAATGCCGATCCTCGTCGAGTTCGTCGGTGCGCTTGTCCCCGGCCCGGGCGGCGACGACCTCGTCGTGGGAACGCCCTCGGGGTACTCCACCGTCCCCGAACGGCTGGACGTGCTCGGCGGGACGCGCGGTGAGATCTCGGTAATCCGCCCGTTGTGAGCCAGCAGCTCGAAGCTAGATCTCGTGCGGCATCGGCCGACGCGGTGCACGGAAATATCGCAGCGGCGAGTAGGGGCTGAAGTTCGACACGCGCGACGTGTAGAGATCGGCGTAGTCGTTGACCTGCTCGCCGAACCGCGAGTTCTCGTTGCCCTCGCGCAAGCAGCTACCCCAATGCGGGTTGTAGGCGCGATCGATCCGGATCTCGAGCGAGTCGACCTCGACGTCCATCATCTGCGCGCGGTCGCGCAGCGATTCGAGGCTGTCGCGCGTCTGCTTGCGCTCTTCGTCGAGCCGCGCGTGCAGCGCTGGCGTCGTCGTAGGCTCGTCGAGCAGGCGCTGTAGCTTCTTGAGTCGTAGCGTCTGGTAGTCGATCTCGGACTCGAGGTTGCGGTGACGCCGATCGAGCAACGCGAGATCCTGGATCTGCGCTTCGAGCCGATCGCTGACCGACATCTCGCGCTCGAGCTCTTGCAGCACCATCGCGGTGCGCCACATATGCTGTTTGCGCAGCCGCAGGATGTCGCCGTAGATGTGATCGCCGATGTAGAGCACCTGCTCGCCCTTGAGGCCGGTCATCTGCTCGAACGCGACGACGTTGCCACCCTGGTAGACCTTGTCGCGGGAGAGGTGCTTGATCTCGCCGTTGTGGCCGTTCGAACCGTTCTCGAGCGGCGCGCCGGTCACCGGATCGATCACGACGAACGGCCGCTGCTCGTTGAAGAACGCCGGCTTCGCGCCGCCGACGATCACGATGTCGAAGTAGTTGCGCCACGACGG
>CAZDGY010000384.1:0-6402 GCA_964504685.1 uncultured Kofleriaceae bacterium
CAGCATCGCGATGGCGATCACGATGATGTCGATCGGCGCCGAATGCCTCGGTAGGTCATACGAAATGCCCTGCACGATCGTCACCGCCGCGTCGACCGTGACCGCGGTCGCCACGATGTCGGCGAGGGGTTGTCGCCATCGTCGAGCAAGCGCGAACAGCGCTAGCGCCAACCCGACGTCGAACGCGACCCAGCCCCACTGACACGCGGGCGAGGGGAAATACGTTCCGCACGCCGGCAGCGCGAGCAAGCACGTCCACGCGACGAGCACGGCGGCGAGCGCGCGCACGACGACCGCAGGACCTCGCAGCAACGTCTCGAGCCCAAAGCGGAGCAGCCCGCCGCGCGCGAATGCGGTCAGCGTGTCGGCGAGCGCGACGATCCCGCGCTTGCCGGGAGGATACGAGACGTAGATCGGGTCCCACGCCTTGGGCTTGAACTTCGCCTTGAACGCACGCAGCCCATCGAAGTCGTAGAGCGAACGGCCGAGTCGCCGCACCGCGCGAAGCCACGACGCCACGTCGCCGGCGAGCGGCACGAGCCCGAGCGTGACGAACGGGACCTGCTCGGCGGCGGCGGCGCGCATCCCTGCATCGACGAGCAGCTCGACCGTTCCGTTGGGTGCCTCCGGGTCGCGCAAGAAGTCCTCGAAGAACCAGCCGCGCCGCGCGTAGATCGGAATGATGCCGAGAAACGCGACGGTCTCGCCTTCGCGCTCCGCCACGAAGTAACGCCGTTCCTCGGTGAACGTGAATGGATCGACCTGGACGAGAAAGCCCATCGGCGCGATCGTCCGAGTCGCGAGCCAGCGCCGGATCAGCACCTCGAGCCGGACGCGCGTCGGATGATCCGGCGCTAGCTCGGCGTCGGCGAGCGCTCGCACGACAACGCCCTTCGCGCGGGCGCGCCGCAGTTGTTCGCGAAGACTCGCCCCCGCGCTAACGACGTGGCTCCATTCCGCCGGATCCCAGATCGGCTGGTCGCCGACCCGGAGCGCCGGCCACCCGGTCGCAGCGCTGAACCGCGCCTCGGTTCCAAAGCAGCACACGCGCCGTCGCGCGGTCGCGGCGTGGGCCATGAAGCGCGAGCACACCTCGCCGATCCTTTCGGTCGGTCCGATCGGCGATCCCGCGACGACCCATGCGCGGCCGGTATCGACGTAGCCGACGCACGCGTCATCGCCGTCGAACCAATAGCGATAGCCAGGTTCTAAGATCTGGAACGACATCGCGTTCCACCCGTAGCGCTTGAGCAGCGCGAGGACGCGCGCTCTTTCGTTCGTGTCAGGGTTTGTAGTCAGGTCGTTCACCGACGCCGACAGCATGACTTGGCTCGTAGGCTGGCCACAAGGTCGGCGCATCGCTTGCGATCGAATGCCGCGGGCGGCGCAGCGACTGCGCGATCGGCGCGTCCCATTGCCGTCCACGGCTGGTGCGTCGGTTGCAACTCTTTGCCGCGGATGGCCATCACGTTTGCAGAGCATTCTTCCGCCGATGTGCCGATCGAACGCGAAGCGATCGTGCGAACCGTGTCGGGCCTCGCTCACGACGTCGTTGCCGTCCTGCGAACGCTCGTGAAGCGCGAGCGCGTGGACGGTGACGTCACCGTCGAGATCGTCACCGGTCTTCCGCGACTCGAGCAGTTGGGCCCGGCGTGGGATCGCATGGTGTTCGGCGCCGCGCGCTACCGGCCGCAAGCGTCGTTCGCGTACGTCGCATCGCACTTGCAGCACCTACGCGATCCCGAGGTGCCATGGGCGTGTGTCGTGGCGATGCGTCATGGCGAGCTGGTCGGCGTGCTGCCGTTCTTGATCCGCTCGGCGCCGGGACGCGGGGTCGCCGGAGTCGAGCTCGATGCCGCGTCGCTCGAAGCGGACGCAGTGACCGCGCCGGGCGACGATGCGCTGGTCACGTTGATCGGCGCGCTCGCACGCGCCGCGCCGCGCTGGGTCACCCTGCGCTTTGGTGAGCTGCAGGCGACATCGCCGACCGTCGAGCGGCTGTGCACCGATCCAGGTGCGGTCGTGCTCGACCACATCGGGCGCGCGTCGTACCTGAGCCTGCCGAAGAGCAACGAAGAATACCTCGCGCGGCTCGCGCCGAGCTTCCGCAAGAACATCGCGCGCCAGGCGCGCAAGCTGTTCGCGCTGTCCGGCGCGGCGGTCGAGTTCGTCGATGCGACCCAGGCGACGCCTGCGCACCTCGAAGCCTTCATCGCGACCGAAGCGACCGGGTGGAAGGCGCGTAAGGGCAACGCGGTCGCGCGGCGCGCCGAGCTCTCGGCGTACTACGAAGCGGTCACGCAGCGGCTCGCGCGATCGGGCGCGCTCGTGTGGACGCTGATCCACGGCGACCAGCGCGTGCTTGCCGTCGGGCTTGGCGTGCGGATGGGCAACAAGCTCGCGCTCGACAAGATCGCTTACGACGAGGCCTACTCCGCGGTCGCGCCCGGCAACGTGCTGATCGCCAAGATCGTCGAGCACGCGATCGCCGGTGGCATGACCGAGCTCGACTTCCTCACCGATCACGAGTGGAACCGTCGCTGGCAGGCCGAGACGCGCGATACGTACGATGTCGCGGTCTACCGGCCGATCGCACGCGCACTGTTGCCGTGGTACCTGCCCGACCTCGCGCGCCGCACGCTGCGAGGACCGCGATCATGACTGGCGAGGAGCGTGCGATTTGGGAGCGGCTCGCGCACGAGCAGCCGATTCTCGACGTCAAGGCAGCGCCGTTCGGGTGGGACGCGTGGCAACGCGCGCACGCCGACGGCAGCAGCGTCATGATCGCGCGGCGCGATGGCCAGCCGGTCGCCGTCGCTGCGCTCGCCGCGCATCCATCCTGGCGCCGGCAGCTGAACCCGGCGGGCGACGTGCACTGGCGCTGCAGCTACCCGATCACCGGGCGCGATGTCACCGGTGGGATCCGTGCGCTGCTGGAGGATCTCGCCGCGGGCGACGGCTGGGACGAGCTCGTGCTCGGTCCGATGATCGCGACGAGCCCTACGCTCGACGCCATCGTCGCCGAAGGTGGCGCGCTCGGCATGCGCCCGCTGGTCGCCGAGACCGGGCGCGCGTACCGGACCGTATTCGCCGGAACGTGGGATTACTTCTACGCGGCCCGCAGCGGGAATCTGCGTTCGATGGTCGCGCGCGGCGAGCGCCGGCTCGGCGACGTCACGCTCGAGGAGCATCGCGATATCGCCCAGCTCGAAACGTTCTTCAAGCTCGAGGCGAGCGGCTGGAAGGGGCGCGAGGGCTCCGCGATCAACTCTGACCCGGTGCTGCGCACGCTCTATCTCGAGCTCGCACGCGATGCGGCGGCGCGCGGTGCCTTCCGGCTCTACCTGCTGCGCGCCGGAGCCGACTACATCGCGGGCGACTACTGCATCGAGCACGAGGGCGAGGTGTTCATGCTCAAGACCGGCTACGACGTCACGCAGGCAAAGGCATCGCCGGGCCAGGTGCTGCACAAGCGTGTGCTCGCTCATTTGTGGGCCACGCGCGACGTCCGCGCGTTCGACTACATGCCAGGCGGCGGCGATCACGCTGACTACAAGCAACGCTGGGCGAACGACGTCCGCGCGTACGCCGAGGTCCGGTTGTTCCGCCCGGACAGTGCGCGCGGCCAGCTCCTCGCCGGGATGCTGCGAATCAAGCGCGCGGTCGCCAACTACCTACAGCGTGGCGTCGAGGCGGAGGATCGACCGTGATCGTCATCCCGCACTGTCAGCGAGAGCAACTGCTGGCCGAGCACACGCTCCGGCAGCTCGTCCACGCCCGCATCGATCCCGGCCTCGGCATCCGCCCCACGATCCGCCGAGGCGGGTCAGGCGGCCCGATCCAACTGCTCGGGGCGCCGTCGCGGTTCGCCGAAGGTGACTACGTCCGGATCCTCGACGAGGCCGGGATCGCCGCGACGCTCGATCCGCGGCGCAAGACTCGCGGTCTATTGTTCTCGCGCCAGCAGTGGGGCTTTTGCGGCCGGGTCGCGCGGGTCTCGCGTGTCGTGCGCCGGATCGTCGACGACAACGGCCGCATGCGTTCGGTGTCGCGCACCGTGCTGCTCGACCGAGTTGATTGCGACGGCGTCGATGGTCATCAAGGCTGCGGACGGCTATGTCCGTTGATGTTCCGCGACGAGTGGCTGATCGCGACGGAGGCACCCCGCGTGGCCGAGACGCAGGCGACGGCCGGCGCGTTCGCGACGGTGCGTTCACTCGACGACATCCGCGCGACTCTCGACTGGCGCGGCCGGCGCGGCCGGCTCATGTTCATGCCCGAGCAGGCGACGTACGTGGGCCTGCGACTCCGGATCGCGCGCAAGCTCGATCGCGTGCTCGAAGGCGATCGAGAGGACGCCGTCGTCCGCGAACCGATCTATGTGCTCGACGGGCCTCGCTGCACGGGCGCGGTGCGAGGTGCGTGCGACCGTGGCTGCGGACTGCTGTGGCACGCCGACTGGCTCGTGCTCGACCCGTCGGCGACACCCGTCGCATGAACCGTGTGGCGGAAGCGCAAGGGAATCGAACCCTCCGTGCCGCCGCTCGCGCGGAGCACCACCGGCTTTGAAGACCGAGGCCGTCACCAGATCGACGTGCGCTTCCGCGGGCGAAGCTACACGGAAAATGAGCGAGCGGCCAACCGGTCGACGCGATCGGCCACTGCTACGATCGACGCGCGATGTCCTACGCGTCCGATCGCATGTATCGCCAGTTCGTGTTCGGGCTCGCGCTCGTCGCGTTCCCGATCGCGCTCGTGATGGGGGCAGTTACTCGGGACATCGAGACGACACGGCTCGCCCGCCCTGGGGCGTGATCGTGGGCTCGAACATGAGATGTGCGAAGCCGAACGCGTGACCTGCCGCGCCTTTGCATGCCATACCGTCCGGATGCAACTTCATGCGGTCTTGGCGGCGAAGCGCGACGAGGTGATCCACAGGTGGAAGGAACGCGTCCGCGGCACGGTTACCTCGCACGCGCTTCCGACCATCGAGTTGGTCGATCACCTCCCGCAGTTCGTCGACGAGATCCTCGAGACGCTACGCACCGCCACGCGACCGTCGGCGGCGATGCTCGCGCCGGACGAGAGCAGCACCGCGGCCGAGCACGGCACGCAGCGCCTGCGCCTCGGGTTCAGCTTGGACGCGGTCGTGATGGAGTATGGAGCGCTTCGCGATGCGCTGATCGCCACCGCGGTGGAGGCCGGGATCCAGCCCGAGCTCGCAGAGCTCCAGCTCATCTTCGATTGCATCATTACGGGCATTGCAAGCGCAGTCTCGGAGTACACGTTCCAGCGAGATGCCGAGCTGCGTCGGCAGGCGAACGAGCACTTCGCGTTCATCGCTCACGAGCTGCGAAATCCGCTGGCCTCGGCCTCGATGGCGTTTCATCAGCTGAAGGACAGCGGCGCGCTGCCACCGCTACGCGCCGTTGCGATCCTCGAGCGCGGCATCCATCGCACCGCGGAGCTCGTCGACCAGACGCTGCAAACCGCGCGCGTGGCATCGGGCATCGAGCTGCGGCGCCAGCAAACGACGATCGCGGCGCTGTTCGCGGACGCAGAGCTCGGTGCGCTCCCCGAGGCGCAGGCCAAGGACGTCGAGCTGCGCGTCGTGGTCACTGCCGATGAAGCGCTCGACGTCGATGTGCGGTTGACCGGATCCGCGATCGGCAACCTGCTTCGCAACGCGGTGAGGTACTCGCATGGCGGCGTGGTCGAGCTTCGTGGACGCGTCGCGAACGGGCGCGCGGTCATCGAGGTGGAAGACTGCTGCGGCGGGCTCGAGCCCGGCAAGGTCGAATCGCTCTTCGCGCCGTTCGTGCGCGCCGACCAGACGCAGACCGGGTTCGGCTTGGGGCTCGCGATCGCCAAGCAGGCGGTCGAGGCGCACGACGGGACGATCCGCGTGCAGAACCTGCCGACGAAAGGCTGCGTCTTTGTCATCGAGCTCCCGCTGTCGGCAAGCGAAGGCGCGCACCGACCCGCATGAGGCAGTGCCGGTAGTTCTTTCCGCGCCTGACTAACCCTGTGGAGCCTGATCCCGGGCGGCGAGCTCGGCGATATGTGCGAGTACGTCGACAACGCCTACGCGCGTGTGCTCGGCAGCTACCTCGTGCAGCGCACGTGGTCGAACGTGGCTGCGGCCACCGGACAGCGCGGACGCGACGGAGCTTGACCGAACCAGGGGCCGGTGCAACGGTCACGCGATGAGGGGAGTCGCCTTGATGGCCGTGACCGCCTGCGGTGGTGGCGGCAGCATGACACCGCCGATCGATGCGCCCGCGTCGGCGACGTGCACCGTCGCGAACGACACGTGCACCGGCGACAACATCTGTGTCGCGAACGCGTGCGTGGCAGCGTTTCCGCTCGCTTACCGGGTGACCGCGTTCACCATCCACGTGC
>CAZDGY010000385.1:0-6397 GCA_964504685.1 uncultured Kofleriaceae bacterium
GGTCGGCTCCAGGATCTGGAGAAGATGATCATCGACACCTGGCACGCGAAGGTCGACGCGGCGTTCGAAGCCGACGGCCGCTCGAACGACGAGCGAGTCGCCGGCCAAGCGAAGGGCATCGCGCTGTCACGCGCGCTCGACGACGCGCGCGAAGAGCACGAGATCCGGATCATGGCGGACCTCGCGCGAGCTCGCATCGCGCATAGCCAACCCGATGGCGCCACGCTCGCGAGCCACGCGGTGGCGCAAGAAGCGGCGACTGCGGAATGGCGAGCGATGCGCGCGTCGCTGCGCGCGTTGAACGACATCCGGCCGCCGCGAACGCTCGCGCCGATCGTCGCGTACGAGCATGCGCAGATCGCGTATTGGCGAAAGTACCTCTCGGTGCGCGCTCAGTACGAGCCGATCCTCGCACGCGATCCGGCACTCGAAGTTCGTGCGCGGATGGAGCAGTGGTACGTCTACACCGCCGAGCACGAGCCCGCGTGGGTGGCCGCCGGCCGGCCGCGCACGCCGATCTGACTGACGCATCCGGGGCGAGGCAGCGCTTGCTCGACGACCGGAGTCGTTAGTTCACGGTCGCGGTGATCGGCGTCGCGACGCCTTCGTTGCCCGAGAGGTCAGACGCGACCGCGTACATCGTGATCACCGTCCCGACCGGCACCTGCGTGCCGATCCCGACATCGAACGGCACCATCGCATCGGTCTCGCCGGCGATCGCGATCGTCGTGCCTTGGCGTCCGCCGCCACCGCCGCCTCCTCCACCGCCGGTGTCGCCGGTGGTTTCGAACGAGACCTGGCTGATTCCGATCTCGTCGGTGACGTGCACCATCACGGTCGTATCGTTGTTCTGCATCAGCGTCGCCGGCGCGATCGTGACGACCGGGGGCGTGCGATCGAGGACAGCGAACGTCGCCTCACCGGTCACCGCCCCCGCGGTCGCGGTGACCGTCCCGGTTCCATCCCACATCAACCCGGTCAGCGTCGTCTCGTAGACGCCGCGCTTGTCGGTCGAGCCGCTTGCCGCGGTGATCGCGTGCGCTGTTCCGTTGCGATCGGTGTAGGCGATGGTGAGGTCGACTGGCTTCCCGTCGGTCGCACTCGTGTCGTGGAACAGCGTGACCTGAACGGTCGCCGTACCGTCGAGCGACGAGATCACCTCGGGTGCGAGTGTGACTTCGACGTCATTGGGTGTGCTCGAACATGCGCTCAATGGAACCGCGATCAGGATTGCGAGGAGACTAGGCTTGGGCATCGCCGCCGGTACTGCACCGAGCGCGCCGGTTTCCGCGACGAGCTTGCTCGGACTTGGACACGCGTCGATGTTCGAGCTTTGCGCATGGTGCAGCGCTACCACAGCCGAACCCGCCGACGAGGACGCACGCCATCCTACGTCCGTCGCCGTGCGCGCCGCGCACACCATAGCTCGCCGATGCATGCGCGAATCACGAGGTGGCGTAGACGTGCTGTGCACGATCGCGTAGCGTCGTGATAGTGGGATTTTCGCGTCGTGCGATCGATGCGCTGGTAGCACTCGCCTGTTGCGCCGGGTGCGGCCGGTACGGGTTCAACGCACTCGGCGCCACCGGAGATGGCGCGACCACGGAGGGGCTCGTCGCAGGCCCGCTGACGATCAGCAATGTGACCTCGTCGTCGTTCGACATCAGCGCGGCGTTCACCGGTGACGCGGACGGCGACGCGACCGCGATGCTGTCGTATTGCGACGATACGCAGAGCCTCGGTTGCGCGCCGAGCTCGGGCCCGATGATGGCGTTGACGCGCGGCGCTGGCGCTTTCACCGGCTCTGTTGCTCCGTCCGGGACCGCTGCAGATGACACGCTCGACCTCGCGGTCGCGTTCAGCGATCCCGACGGCACATCCGGCTCACCAGTCGACGCGTCGGTGACACTGACCGCATCGTCCGGCGCGTGCACGCACGGCACCGCGACCTTCATGTACACCGGCGCGCCGGTGAGCTGGACGGTTCCGGCCGGATGCACGATGATCGTGATCAAGGCGTGGGGCGCAGGCGGCGGCGGTGCGGGCGGCGACTCGGGTGACCCGGGATCCGCCGGCGGCGGCGGCGGCTTCGCGCGCACGACCATCTCTTCGGCAGCCCTCGCGCAGCTGACCGTGATCGTTGGTGGCGGCGGCGGCGGCGGCGCCTCGACCCCGAACCACTTCACATCGGGCGGCGGCGGCGGCGGCGATCTCTCCGGCGTCAAGCTGCAGACGATGTGGCTCGCCGTCGCGGGTGGCGGCGGAGGTGCTGCCGGTACCAGCGCGAGCAACTCGCCGCCCGGCGCGCCCGGTGGTGGCACGAACGGGCTCGACGGCGGCAACGATCCGAACTCGACGATGTCGGGCGGCGGCAAAGGCGGGTCGCAATCCGGTCCCGGTGCGGGCGGATCGGCAGGCGTCACCGGCGGCGTGGCGGGCAGCCCGGGCAACGGCGACATCGGCGGCGCAGGTGGTAACGGCAACGGCGGCGGGGGCGGTGCGGGCGGTGCGCTCGGCTACGGCGGTGCGGGCGGTGCGCTCGGCTCGGGCGCGCAACACACGGGCGGCGGTGGTGGCGGCGGCGGCGGCTACTACGGCGGCGGCGGTGGCGGCGCGGGCGGTAGCGCGAGCGTCGACGGTGGCGGCGGCGCCGGCGGCGGTGGCAGCGGCTTCGGCGGCGGCGCGTCGACCGCGCTGGTCGCGGGATCCGGTGTCACGCCCGGCAACAACGCCGATCCCGCGTACGTCGCGGGCGTCGGTGTCGGCGGCACGCGTGGTGGCACCACGACGCCGGGCAGCCCGGGCGGCCACGGGCTCGTCGTCATCACGTACTGAGGCGCGCGTCGTTAGCGCGAGTCTGCGGTGGGGAACTTCTGCGCGGTCTCGCCCGGCTTGAGGCAACGCCCGTGATCGATGATCGCTTCGATCGCCGGCGTGTGCTTGTCGTCGGGGACAATCGCGATCACGACCGCGGTTGCAGTCGGGCACGACACGAGCTGGACGAACCCGGTCACCGCGTCGCTGCCGTTCTTGAGCGTCATCGGCGCGCGGCCGTTGGTCACCGCGCCGAGCGTCATGTCAAACCCCTTCGACTTCGCGAGCGTGGCGATGAACGACACCACGTCGTGATCGAGATCCGGCACCGCCTGTTGGAGCAGCAGGCTCGAGCTGCCGTCGGTGATCTGGGTTTGCTCGGGATCGCTCGCGATCGCGTGCCAGCCCGGCACATCGAGCACGAGCGGGAACACGAGCGAAGTGGCGCCGGCCTCTTTCGCAGCATCGGGATGACACTGGAAGCTCGCGACGATCCGGCGATGCAACTTCGCGACACCATCGTCGCCGCCGCCGGTCGCGATCGCGACATGACGGACGCCGCACTTCTGCATCGAGACCTCGAACAAGCCCTTCGCGGTCGACACCTCGATCGTGGGGACGCCATCGACCGCGGTGATCGCTCCCGGGCTGGTCCCGCCGGCCGCCGCGCCGATCCCAGTCGCGATGGTCTTGAGCTCGTCATCGCTGAGCTCGCCACCTGGCTCCCATTGGATCAGCGCCACCGTCGTCGCGCCGTTGATCGCGAGCGCGAGCTTGCCGGTCGGGTAGCTGTGGTCCTCGGAGCGAATGTCGCCGCTCGGCAGATCCACGGTGAAGCCCGGGAACTGGTGAGTCGACAGCCGGCTCGATCCGAGCGGCGGCACGACGACGTACGTTCCGGCGAGCCCGAGCCCGACCCCGGCGACGCCGGCGACGAGTAACGGCGGGATCGACGGACGCTCCTGGTTGCGCACCGCCATCCGGCCGAGAACCGCGAGCGCGACGACCGCAACCGGGAAGCCGTAACCATCGCCCATCCCGGCGAGGCCCAAGATCGCGACGCGATAGATCACGACGCCGATCGCGGCGCCCCAGCACGCAAAGGCTAAGGCGTAGGCTGCGCGGTTCGACATCTCGCGACCATACTCGCGATCAGTGCTTGTGCGGAGCCGGTGGCGCTGACGTCGCAGGTTTCGCGGGCGCCGGGCAATCGAGCACCGCGTGGCTGAGCCGGCCCTTGCTCGCGGGCCCGACGATGATCGAGTAGCGCAGCTTCGTCGGAGTCGGCGTGCAGAACGCGAGTTGCGGATCGGGCATCGAGTCGACCGCCATCACTTCTTTGCCGTCGGCGACGTAGAGCTTGAGCCCGAGCGTGCTGTGGCCCGAGCCACCGGCGGCGATCACCTTGATGCAAGCGGTCGCGTCGAACAGCGACGTGACGTTCGCCGACGTGTACTCCGACGTCACCGGCTCGATCACCTTGCAACCGGTCGACGTCAGCTGCTGGACGACGAGATCGAGCCGTCCTGACCCGGAGTCGCCGAAGCCCAAGCGCGCCGGCAAGTCGAACACGACGACCGAGATGATCGCGGGGGCGAGCAGCATCGCGAACAGCGACGTGATCCGACCCCAGCTCCGCGTCTTCTTCGCCTCTTTGCGATCCTCGTGGCGTTCGCGCTGCGCCGCCGCCTGCGCCGCGACTTCGCGCTCGTGCACGAGTCGTTGCTGCTCGGCGAGGCGAGCTTCGCGTTGGTGCTCGAGCAGCAGCTTGCGCCGAGCTTCGAGATCCGGCACCGGCTGCTCGTGGCCACAATAGCCGCAGCGCATCTTCAACGCTTCGAGATCAACGGGCATCGGGATCGCGGCGTTGCACTCACCGCACCGCGTGGTCGAGGTCATCGCCGCGATGGTAACCGCACGGCTGTCTGCTAGGGTAGCCGCGCGATGTCGTACCTGTTTCCAGCCTCGACGATTACGTTCGATGCGGCGCTGCGCGACCTCGCGAGCGGTAGCCCGAAGGCGCGCGCCCTCGCCGCGCACGCGCTCGGCGACGTCACCGATCCGGACTCGCGCCGTCGCGCGCTCGATGCGCTCGTCCGCGCGCTCGACGACGATCGCCCCGAGGTTCGCGCCGAAGCCTGCTCGTCCCTTGGTGAGCTCGGCGATGCAGCCGCGCTCGCACCGTTGGTCAAACGACTTGGCGACGGCGCGGCACCGGTGCGCCAGAATGCGGCGATCGCGCTCGGCACGCTGCGCCTGCCCGAGGGGTTCGAGCCGCTCGCCGAGGCGCTGCGCGAGGGCCCGGCCGATCTGCGGTTTCAAGCGGCGACGTCGATCGCCGAGATCGATGCCGCGCGCGCTTACGACTTGCTCGTCGCCGCACTCGGCGATCGCGATCCACAAGTCGTCGGCGCCGCCGCCCTCGCGCTCGGGGCGATCGGCGATGCGCGCGCACTCGGCGTGCTCGCACCGCTCGCGACCTACGCGGACCCCGGCGCGCGATTCGACATCGCGTACGCGCTCGCCGAGCTCTCCTCAACCGCACCGCCATTCGGCGGTGCTGCCGGTCCGGGGCAAGCCCGGCCCGTCGCCGATGGCGCCGGCCGCGCCGCGCTCGTCGCCGCGCTGTCTGACGAGGATCGCGCGTGGGATGCAGTGACCGCGCTCGGCTGGCTCGGCGATCGCGAAGCCGCCGAAGCACTCGGCAAGGCATTGACCAGCAAGCGCACGCCGCTCGAAGCGATCGTGCTCGCCGCGGGCACGCTGCTCGCAACCGGCAACGCGAGCGAAGCTGATTCGGCCGCCGCGCAACGCGTGCTGATCGCCGCTTTGACCGCTCGCAAGATCCACGTCCGCGGGCTCGCGGTCGAGCAGCTCGCCGAGGTCGGCGGTGCGTGGGCGCATGCGCCGCTCGACAAGTTCGCGCGCTCCGGCAAAGGCTCTGACTTCCTGACCCAGATCGCCGCTGCGCTCGAGAAGATCCGCGAGCGCGAGGCGGCCGCCAAATGACCACGACGCTGTTCGACTCGCACGCACACGTCGACGGGCCGGAGTTCGACGCCGATCGCGACGCCGTGCTCGCCCGCGCTCGCGCCGCCGGCGTTCGCCGCATGGTCGTGATCGGTGCGGTCGGCGAGCCGTCGAGTGCCGAGCGCGCGGTCGCTCTCGCCGAACGCGATCCGGACATCTGGGCGACCGTCGCGACCCATCCGCACGACGTCGAGAAGATGACGCCCGAATGGTGGGCGGTGCACGAACGACTGGCACCGCATCCGCGGGTCGTCGCGATCGGCGAGACCGGGCTCGACTACTATTACGACCATTCGCCGCGGCAGGCGCAGCAAGCCGCGTTCGTCCGGTTCATCGCGCTCGCGCGCACGGTCGGTAAGCCCGTCGTCTGCCATATCAGAGATGCGCATGCCGACGCGCTCGCGATCCTACGCGACCATCGCGCGAGCGAGCTGGGCTGCATCATCCATTGCTTCACCGGCACGCCGGATGACGCCCGCGCGTACGCCGCGCTCGGCTGCTACGTGTCGTTCAGCGGCATCGTCACGTACAAGACCGCCCAGCCGCTGCGCGA
>CAZDGY010000386.1:0-6379 GCA_964504685.1 uncultured Kofleriaceae bacterium
GCGGCGGGACGCCGCACGCGGTGATGGAGATGCGGCTGCACAAAGCACCGAGGCCGCTATTCGAAGTGGAGCCGGCGACGCCGCCGACGGTGGATGCGGTGGCGGCGAAGTGTCTAGCGGTCAACCCGGCGGCGCGATTCGCGAGCATCAAGGAGCTGCTCACTTCGCTCGACGCACCTGAGCGAGCAGCGAAGCCGAAACGGCGCTGGCTCGTTCCGGTCCTCGTCGCCGGGGGCATCTTACTCGGCGGAGCGACGGTCGTGGTCGCGCTGCGCGGAACGAACAATGAGCCGAGCGTGCCCCGTGCCACCCCGGCCGCGCTGGCGGCAGGCTCCGCGGTCGTCTCGCCCGACGACGCGCCGTTGATCGACGTCATGATCACGAGCCTCGAGAACCGCGCGGCGGACCCACTATTCGAATCGTCACTCGACGCGGTGATCGAATCGGCGTTGCGTCGCTCTCGACGAATCGAACCGACCGCCGGGACCAGGCTGGCCGGTCTGAGAGCAACGCTCGCGCCGGGATCGCCGATCGATCGCGAGCTGGGAAAGAAGTTGGCGGCGCGCGATCACACGCGCGTCATCATGGTCGGCGGCTCCGTCGACAATAAAGGCGTCGGCGTCTTGGTCACGCTGACCGCGACGGACACCGCGAATGACCACGTCGTGTTCACGCAGAGCCTCGACATCCCATCGCGTGACCGCGTGATCCCCGCGCTCGGGGCGTGGTCGTACGGCCTGCGCCGCGCGCTCGGCGAAGCATTACCGGCGTCCGCCCCCGACCTCGAGCAGACCGGCCTCTCGACCAACCTCGCCGCGGTGCACGAATTCGCGGTCGGCCGCAGCATGCTCCGCTCCGGCGATGAGAGCGGCGCGGTCATCCGATTGCAACGGGCGGTGGCGCTCGACCCGAGCTTCGCCCTCGGCTACAGCGCGCTCGCGATCGCGCTGTCGAACCTGCGCCGCGGCGTCGAAAGCGAGCAAGCGAACCGCCAAGCGATCCGTTGGATCGACCACATGTGCGAGCGCGACCGGCTCAGCTTCCTCGGCAACTATCACGGCCTGGTCACCGATGACTTCGCGACCTCGATCGCGTCCTACGAGGAGCTGCTGCGCAAGTGGCCCAAGGATCCCAACGCCGAGGTCAACGTCGTCGGCTCCTACCAATCACTGCATCAGCCGGGGCCGGCGATCGCGGCGGCGCAGCGCGCGGTGCACGATCATCCGGAGCTGCAGATCGCTTGGGCGGTGCTCGTAGACTCGGAGCTCCAAGCCGGGAACTTTGCGGACGCGCGACGCGACGGCGAGATGCTGCTCCACAACTTCCCAGATCCGGAATTCCGCGGCGTAGAAGACCTGGCGTTGATCGCTTTTCTCGAAGGGCGCCGCGAGGACGTGCGCGCGATTGTCGCGCAGTTGGCGACCCGCGATCGCTCGCAAACCGCATTGATCGAAGCGGATCTCGCGATGTCGGAGTCGCGACTTCGCGACGCCGCCGCTCTGCTCGAGGCTTCGATCGCGGCCGACCGTAAGGCCGGCGAACACGACCAGATCGAAAACAAGCAGCTCCTGCTCGCCGAGGCTCGACTTCGACTCGGGGACAAGCGAGCTGCGTTGGCAGCCGCAGCGAACGTCAAGGAGGAGTGGCGGGCGTACGAGACAGCGATGATCCAGCTCGACGCCGGCGCCGAACGCGACGCTCTCGACAGCGCAGCCCGGCTCGATCGCGAATCATCTCCGATCTTCCGCGCCGGTGCGAAGCTGTTGTTCGCCGAGCGTGCGCGGCTTCACGGCAAGCCGGCGGAGGCGATCGCGGGGATCCGCGAGAGCCTTGCGATCGACGACACCTGGCTCGCGCACTTCTATCTGGCAAAGGCACTCCTCTTGGCGGGACAACTCGGCGATGCGGAGGCGGAGCTCGCGATCTGCTTCGCCCGACGCGGCGACGGCGCGAACACCGGCAACGAGTTCTCGTCGTTGCGGCTCGTGGTGGAGATGACGTACTGGCGCGCGCGTGTGCAAGAGGCGCAGGGAAAGCCGGAGGCGAGGGCGACGTACGCGGAGTTCCTCAAATACCAGTCGACGGCCGATCACGACCCGCTCGTTCTGGATGCGGCGAAGCGGATCGCCGCGCTTCGCTAAGTCTCAGTCGCGAAGGGTAAACGCACCGACCTTCGTACGGTGGACCCACGACACGCCGATCGAGAACAGCGTTTGGTCGTTCCACGGTGAGCCTTCGACCTCGCGCCGCACCGCGAGCTCGAGCGCTGGATACGCGTCGCCGGTCCACAAGCCGATGTCGACCCACGCGCCCGCATAGCCGTGGCCTTCGGCGATGAACCGCGTCGGATATGCGGCGCCGCCGCCTGCGCCTGCTTCGGCGCCGAAGTCGAACCAATGCTCGAGCGTGTGATCGTCGGGGCTGAACAGGCCGATCACCGACGTGCGCAGCAGGACATCGCCGCCAAACCCGAGATAGCGATTCGGATCGCCCTCGCGCGTGAGCTGGCGGCCGTACACCGCGGCGCCGAACTGCAGACCATGACGCCCGCCGATCGCGGTGGCGTCGGCGCCGGCTTGACCGCGCGTGTCGACGAGCACGTGGCCGCCGATCTTGGTGATCGACTCGGCGGGCCCGAGACACCCCACGAGCGAGAGCAAAAGCGGTGTCTTCATGCGCCAATTGTTGGGCGCGATAGCGGCGATGCCACCGAGATCACACGAATTTCACGTGGCTGACGGTCCTCGTGGCGAGATCAGACAAAGTGTGAGGTGGGCTACAAATAGATAAGGCCGAAAGTAGGTTCTTCCTCGACTTCGGGTGCGACTGTTCATAGCCTCCGCGCGTCTATCCACTCGGAGGGCACGATGTTACCGAACGCGTACGGCGAACTGGACGAGCTCGATGTTACCGAACCGATGAGTCGAGTCGCGGCACCGTCATTCACCGAGGATTGGCGACCGATGTACCGAGCGATCGAGAGCGAGGTCGTTCCGATGTCCGCGTCGCGAGCTGCGGATGGTACGCGTCCGCGCCCGTCGCGCCCGTCGCTGCCGCCGCCGAAGCGACCGAGCACCGCTTCAATTCCGGCGCCGATGGCGATCCGCCCGTCGGGTCCGGTTGCCGCCGCGCCGCAGTACATCGACAACTACGGTAGCGATCGGATCGCGATGCGTCGCGCGCCGAGGTCTCGCGGACGCAACGTGCTGCTCGGCGGTGCGCTCGTCGTCGGCGTGCTCGGCGTCATCGCGGGTCTGACCTACGCGACCGCGCATACGAACGATTCTGCCGCGCCGGTTGTCCGCGTCGAACAGGCACCGGATCCCGCAGCTGCGCCG
Organism: uncultured Kofleriaceae bacterium; assembly: GCA_964504685.1. Lineage (GTDB taxonomy): Bacteria > Myxococcota_A > Polyangia > Haliangiales > Haliangiaceae > JABFXX01. Next base: position 3,339 of record CAZDGY010000386.1, read on the forward strand.
GCCGCTGCACCTGCTGTTGCCGCCGCGCCTGCGCCTGCGCCCGTGGCTGTTGCTGCTGCGCCTGCGCCCGCTGCTGTTGCAGTCGCACCGAAGCCGGCGGCTGTTGCCGCCGCTCCGAAGCCGGCGGCTGTTGCCGCCGCGCCGAAGCCGGTCGCCGTCGCGCCGAAGCCGGCGACGCCGGCGCAACCCGCGATCGCTCCGGCGCCCGTCGCTGCACCGCAGCCGGCGGTCGCGCGCGCTGCTCCGGCGGCGCCGCAACCGCATCCGGCCGCGCCGACGCGCGTCGCCGCCGCACCGGCACCGGCTGCGAAGCCGTCCGCTCAGGCGGCTGCGATCGCTGCGAACGAAGGCGCGCTCAAGATCTCGACGACCGTGCCGTGCGAGATCTACGTCGACGGCAAGGCGACCCACAAGGTGACGCCCCAGCGGTCGTTGCGCCTCGCCGCGGGCTCGCACTCGCTCTTGCTGGTCAACGACGTCGCGCGCGTGCACAAAGAAGTCACGGTGTCGATCACGGCCGGCTACTCGACCGTGATCGACGTCGCGACCCCGTAGCTAGGACGGCGCCGGGATATCCGAGCCGGACGACGACCGCCGCGACGATCGTTCCGGCGAGCAGGCCCGAGATCGGCGCCACGACGAGCGTGCCCGGATCGCGCGATTCGAGCACGAACCAGGCACGGCCGAACAACACGGCGGTCGCCGCGACGGTGCAGCCGACGAAGATCGCGCGCGGACCGCGTCGGTCGACCACCTCGATCGGCCGCGGCTCGCGCCGCCGCAACAGGCGCACGACGAACCACGTGACGACCGCGAGCCCGATCGCGGTACTGACGTGCTGGCACACCCGGAACAGCGGAATCGGCCCTAGCACCGGCACCGTGTACAGATGGTTGAACGTCGCCGGGAACAAGCGCTGCGCCCAACCCTGGGCATGGCTCAGGCCGTCCCACGCTAGGTGGGTCGCGCCGCCGACGAGCGCCGAGATCACGCACGCGACGATCGAGCTCGGCCACCGCGGCTCTGCACGCACCCTGCGCGCGATCACGCCAGGCGCGACGAGGACCAGCGGCCGCTTCACGACGTAGTGCCAGACCGCGGCGAGCGCGAGTGTGACCGGCAAGCACCAACCGAACAGGCCGAGCAACGTGTGGCCGAACCGACCTTCGAGCTGGCCGTGGATGAAGTACTCGAAGTCCGGAGCCATCGAGCCGATCACGAGGCACGACGGATCGAGCCAGCGCACGCGCACGAGCGGCAGCACGGCCATCGGATGCGCGGGCGTGAACGGCAAGCCGCGAGGATACGTGGTTGATCGCGGTCGAGCGAGTATCGCGAATCATGTTGCGACCGCGACGAGCGTCGGCGTCAACACGCGGACCAGCTCGCGTGGATCGATCTCGACGAGAAAGCCGCGCGCACCGCCGTTGATGAAGATCCGGGGCAGGTCGACGATGGTTTGTTCGACGTAGATCGGCATCGCGCGGCGCAACCCGAACGGCGACGTGCCACCGACCTGATAGCCCGAGTGGCGATCCGCGACCGCCGGCGCGCACGGGCCACATGACTTCGCACCGATCACGCGTGCGAGCTGTTTCGCCGAGACCTCGCGATCGCCGTGCATCAGCACGCACAGCGGTGCGTGGGCATCGTCTTCGAAGATCAGCGTCTTGATCACCGCATGCTCGTCGACCCCTAGCGCTTCGGCCGATGCACGAGTTCCACCGCGCGGCTCCCAGGCATAGCTGCGCGGCACGAAAGCGACCGCGGCGGCGCGGAGCGCGCGGATCGCCATCGTCACGGGAAGCTTCGCCATGGCGCGTCGACCTTACGATCGTTCTGCGAATCGGCGGCGCTTGTTCTGATACAGTCCGCGGCGATGTCGCGTCCGCTCGTGCTGTGCTCGAACGACGACGGCATCGATGCACCGCATCTCGAAGCGCTCGCGCAACGGATCGAGAGCTTCGCCGACGTCCTCGTCGTCGCACCCGAGCGCCAGCGCTCCGCGGCGTCGCATGCGATCACGTTGCACAAGCCGCTGCGCCTGACCGAGGTCCGTGCGCGCCGGTTCTCGCTGTCGGGGACGCCGGTCGACTGCGTCTATCTCGCGATGTTGAAGCTATGCGATCGCGCGCCGGCGGTCGTCGTGTCCGGCGTCAACGACGGCTACAACCTCGGCAGCGACGTCTTCTACTCCGGCACGGTCGCCGCGGCGGTCGAAGGTGCGCTGCGCGGCTCGGCGGGCATCGCGTGCTCGCTCGCAACCCGCGCGGCGTTTCCCGACCGCGCGCTCGACTTTGCCGCCGCCGTCGTCGCGGCCACGATCGGCGAGCCGATGCCGCGCGGCTCGGTGCTCAACGTCAACATGCCGGGCGGCGACAGCGACGCGTACGAGTGGACGACGCTCGGCCGGCGGATCTACGGCGACGACGTTGCCGAGCGAACGGATCCGCGCGGTCGGCCGTATTACTGGGTCGGCGGTGGCCCGAGTGGCCACGACGACATCCCGGGCAGCGACTGCGTCGCGATCGCGCGCGGCCACAGCAGCCTGACGCCGATGCACCTCGACTTGACCGATCGCGACCGGATCTCGCGACCGCCGTGGCAGCTTCCAGGGTTCCGCGTCCACGTCGGTGTATAACCAGCGCGATGCGGTTCTGGCCTGTCGCTATCGCGTTGCTCGTCGGTTGTTGCCCGCCGCCGAAGCCGGCGAAGAAGATCGGCGCCGGCGTGACCGCAGCGACGTGCGACAGCGTGCGCGCGAAGGTCGAAGGTCTGTACCGCGCCGAGGCGGAGCAGAAAGAGCCGAAGCGGGTCGACGCGGCGACCGCCGAGAACGTCCACATGGCGATGACCGACTGTGCCAAGGATCCCGCGAAGCTGGCCGCGTGCATGGACGGCGCGCAGAGCGTCAGCGAGCTCGAACAGCGCTGTTTGGTCCCGCTCGATGACGAAGGAAGCGAAGGCGATGCGCTCGGGCGCAAACCGGCGCCGCCGGAGGTGTCTCCACGATGATGAAGCTCGCCCAGACGCTCGCCGTT
>CAZDGY010000387.1:0-6367 GCA_964504685.1 uncultured Kofleriaceae bacterium
GAACAGCCCAACTGCGCCGTCCTTGAGCGATGCGAGCAGCATCAGCTTCGCCTTGTCAGCGTGGGACGCGCCACGAAGCACATCGCGCAGCGGAGAGCGCGCGGCCGCGCCAGCTTGCTTGATCAACCCCTGCGCTAGTCCTTTGTGCATGATGATCGTCGACGCGATTCCCGGCGACACGTGCTCGGTCCACGTGGCCACTCTCGCGGCCGCCGCGACCGCATCAACCGCTAACGTCGAGAGCCCATCGGTCACCACAGCGAGCGCGACACCCAGCAGCAGATCCGCCGCGAAGCCGAGGCTGTTCGGCCTGTTAAGCAGCAGCTCGAGCTCGGCGTCCTGAAGCGCCATGCAATAGTTCGACACGACGGCCTTCTTCGCGTCCCGGAGGTCCTGGATGGCGCGGTGGCGTTGCTCGGGTTCGAGTACGCACGTCGCTTGCACGCCCTCGCGCTCGCACACCGGTCCTTTGTCGATGTAGTCGTTGCCGGTTGAGAACGCCGGAAGCTGCGGCTTCAGCACCGGCGCATCGTGGTGCGCAGCGGGCTTGGCGTGGTGGTCGGCGGTCTTCGGCTTGTACGCTTGTCCATATCCCATGGGCCGGCGTATCGGCCGGTCGCGCGCGCGGTTGCGTGCGATTTACGGCACCGGGCAGGCGCCCTGGTCGTACGCGATGTCGTCGTCGGTCGGCGTACGCAGCGCGGGCGCGATCCACGCGTCGCCGAAGCGGTTGCCGGCGGGATCGACGGCAGTCGGCAGCTCGTCGAGCACCGGCGCGTGCTGCCCGGTCGAATACGGCATCCAGACGAATGCGCCGGCTTGGACATCGGCGATCCGGCCGTGGCAGACCAGCACCGGGCCGATGCGGAAGTGGAAGCGCGATGCATCGGTCGTGATGTCCCCAAACCTCGGCACGCAGCCGGTGTGGCGTCGAGTCTTCGGATCGATCATGTAAATCAACGCGATCTGGATCCGGGCCGACACACCGATGTAGCGCTTGAGAAACTTGGCCGGATCCATCGCGATCGGCGGATCCGCGACCGGCCATTGGTGCTGGTGAATCTGCACGCGGGTGACGCCGTGGTCGGCATCGATATCGGCTTGAATCGCGCCGACCGAGCGCGGCGCGACGTCGATTAGCACCCAGGTGCCTTGGTGTTGATCGCCGGTCGCGTGCGCGGCGAGCGCGCTCGGATCGGTCACGCCGAACAGACATGCATGCGCACGCACGAACCCGAGCACGGCGGGCGCGAGATCGTTCGCGCTGTGCTCGCCCGGCACGTAGAGCTCGACCAACGAGGCCATCGCGGCGGAGTCGAGCTCGATGTGGGGCCGCCAGCGCTTCGGCAGCGCCGCGGCGAGCTTCGCGGCGGTCGCGACCGCGGTCGCGTGGTCGACGAGCGCGATGCGCGTGGAGACCGGTGGTGGCCCTCCTCGCTCTGCCGGCAGGTCGGCGAGTGAGTGTGGCTTGGCCGCGCCGGCGCCGAGATCGAGCTCGCAGGCGCGGACGTCGAGTGGAGCCGCGATCGGAACCGCCGGTGCGGGTGGCGGCGGTGGCGGCGAGGCGACGACGTGCTCGGGTGCGCGATAGGCGACGTCGGACGCGGCCACGACCAACGCGAGCGCGATCAGCCTCCGCACGGGCGGTTAAACGCACGACGCCTGGGAGCGGTCTGTTACAGCCGCTGGTCAGCTGATGCGCGGGCGTGGGAGTGACTTCCAGTAGTTAGCCGGTTCTACGGGCTTGTGACCGCGGCGGCGCCGTGCGAAACCCGCCCGCGATGCACACGGCGCTGCTGTTTCCGGGTCAGGGCTCGCAGCGGGTCGGCATGGGCCGCGACCTCGCGCTGACGTTCCCGCTCGCACGCCAGACGTACGACGAGGCCGATGCGGCGCTCGGGTTCTCGATCTCGAAGCTGTGCTTCGACGGACCTGAAGACGACCTCGTGCTCACGAAGCACGCGCAGCCGGCGATCCTGACCACGTCGATCGCGGTGTTCCGGGTGCTGCGCGAGCGCGGCTTGACGTTCGAGATCGCGGCTGGCCATTCGCTCGGCGAATGGAGCGCGCTGGTCGCGGCGGGCGCCTTGTCGCTCGCGGACGCGGTCCGGCTCACGCACCTGCGCGGCACGTTCATGCAGGACGCGGTGCCCGTCGGCATGGGCGGCATGGCGGCGCTGATCGGACTCGATCTCGCGGCGGTGCGCGCGGTGTGCGCGAAAGCGTCGGCACCCGGCGAGCCGGTCGAGCCGGCGAACCTGAACGGCGCCGGTCAGATCGTGATCTCCGGCCACATCGCCGCGATCGATCGCGCGATTCCCGAGGCGAAGACCGCCGGCGCCAAGATCGCGAAGAAGCTCGCGGTGTCCGCGCCATTCCATTGCTCGCTGATGCAGCCGGCCGCCGATCGGCTCGCCACCGCGCTCGCGGACATCGCGATCGCGCAGCCGAGCGTGCCGGTCGTCGCGAATGTCACCGCCGAGCCGACGCGTGATCCCGCCGCGATCCGCCAGCTGCTCGTGCAGCAAGTCATCGCGCCGGTGCGTTGGGAAGAGAGCGTGCAGACGCTCGCGAAGCTCGGCGTCGTCCGCGCCTACGAGCTCGGCGCCGGCTCGACGCTCAAGGGCCTCGTCAAGCGGATCGCCGACAAGATCGAAACGACGACGATCGGCGAGCCGCACGAAGTGGAAGCGTTCAAGGCTTAGGAGAACGACATGGCGATCACGGACAAAGCACTCGCGGGAAAGGTCGCGCTCGTCACGGGCGCATCGCAGGGCATCGGGCGCGCGATCGCGGTCGCGCTCGGGCGGCGTGGCGCCAAGGTGATCGTCAACTACTTGCCCGACGCCGCTGGGGCACCCGCGGCGCGTGAAGCCGATGCCCGCACGGTCGCCGCCGAGGTCGAAGCCGCGGGCGGGCAAGGTGCGATCTCCGGGTTCGACGTCGCGAACAGCGCGAGCGTGACCGAGGCGCTCAAGGCGATCGGCGCCGAGCACAAGCAGCTCGACATCCTGGTCAACAACGCCGGCATCGCGGTCAACGGCCTGCTGATGCGGTTCACCGACGATCAGTGGCAGCGGACGATCAACGTCAACCTCAACGGCGCGTTCCATACGACGCGCGCCGCGGCGTCGCTGCTGCTGCGCGCGAAAGAGGCGGGCCGGATCATCAACTTGTCGTCGGTGGTCGGCGAGATGGGCAACGGCGGGCAGGCCGCCTATTCGGCGTCCAAGGCCGGCATCATCGGCCTGACGATGTCGACCGCACGCGAGTTGGCCTCGCGCGGCGTGACCTGCAACGCGGTAGCCCCGGGCTATATCGATACCGCGATGACCGCGGACCACTTGCCCGAGGCCGCGCGCGCCAAGCTGATGGAACAGATCCCGCTCGGCCGCATCGGCAAGGCAGATGACATTGCCGATACCGTCGCGTTCCTAGCCGGACCAGAGGCTGCCTACATCACCGGGCAGGTGCTCAGGGTCAACGGCGGGATGTTGATGTAATTCCAGTTCTAGTCTAAGAACGCGCATCCCTCATCGAGGAAGTGTCATGTCGCCTGACGAGATCGAAAGCAAGGTCAAGGAAATCATCTGCAATCAGCTCGAGGTCTCCCCCGAGCAGCTGCGCCCCGAAGCGTCGTTCATCGACGACCTCAAGGCCGACTCGCTGGCCGTGGTCGAGCTCGTGCTCGCGTTCGAGCAAGAGTTCAAGATCACGATCCCCGAGGAGGACACCGAGCAGATCAAGACGGTGAAGGACGCGGTCAACTACATCAAGACCCACGCGAAGTAGGCGCGCAGGGTCGCCTCGGAGCGATTTTCGGGGTCTATTCCCGTTCGAGTCCCGTTCGAGTGTCGACAAGGAGCTCCATGCGTCGCGTAGTCATTACCGGCCTCGGCCTCGTTACTCCGATCGGCAACGACGTCGAGTCGACGTGGGCAGCCCTGTTGGCCGGCAAGAGCGGCGCGGGGCCGATCACGCAATTCGACACGACGGACTTTGCGACGCGCTTTGGGTGCGAGGTCAAAGGCTTCGACGCGTCGAAGTTCTTCGACAAGCGCGAGGTCAAGCATCTCGATCGCTTCTTGCAGTTCGGCGTTGCGGCCGCGATGATGGCGGTCGACGACGCCGGACTCGGTACGAAAGTGCCGGCCGGCGCGGAGGAGCGCTGGGGCGCATACATCGGCGCGGGCCTCGGCGGCGTGCGCACGATCGAGGACACGCTCGCCGCAACGAAGCTCAAAGGGCCGCGTTACGGGTTCTCGCCGTACTTCGTCACCGACATCATCATCAACGAGCTCCCCGGCATGGTGTCGATCCGCACCGGTGCGACCGGGCCGAACATCTCGCACGTCTCGGCGTGCTCGACCGGCGCGCACTCGATCGGCGAAGCGTTCCGCACGATCCGTCACGGCTATGCCGACGGCATGATCTGCGGCGGCGCGGAGGCGACGATCTCGATCCTCGGGGTCGGCGGGTTCAACGCGATGCGAGCGATGTCGACGCGCAACGACGCGCCCGAGAAGGCGAGTCGGCCGTTCGACGCGGATCGCGATGGCTTCGTGATCGGAGAGGGCGCGGGCATCGTCGTGCTCGAGGAGCTCGAGCTCGCGAAGAAGCGCGGCGCGCGGATCTACGGCGAGCTCGTCGGCTACGGCGCGAACTCCGATGCGCACCACGTCGCGGCGCCGGCGCCGAATCACAAGGGTGCGCAGGCGTGCTTCAAGATCGCGCTCGCCGACGCGAAGCTCGATCCGAGCCAGATCGCGTACATCAACGCGCACGGCACCTCGACCGACCTCAACGACAAGAACGAGACGATCGCGGTCAAGGCGGTGTTCGGCGACCATGCGAAGAAGCTCGCGATGTCGTCGACCAAGTCGATGACCGGTCACACGCTCGGCGCGGCCGGCGGCATCGAGGCAGCGATCACGACTCTCGCGATCTCGCGCGGCGTGCTGCCGCCGACCACAAACTACGAGACGCCGGATCCCGATTGCGATCTCGACTACGTGCCGAACAAGGCGCGCGAACAGCGCGTCGACCATGCGATGTCGAACAGCTTCGGCTTCGGCGGCACGAACGCTGCGCTCGTGATCAGCCGATACAAAGGCGACTGAGCTGCCATGAAGTGGTACGCCGGCTCGGATCACGCGGGGCTCGGGCTCAAGCGCGAGCTCGTGGCGGCGCTGCGCGAGCTCGGCGACTCGGTCGAGGATCTCGGCACGATGACCGACGACTCGGTCGACTACCCTACGTATGGCGCCGCGGTCGGTCGCAAGGTCGCGGCCGAGCCCGGGACGCTTGGCCTGATCGTGTGCGGCACCGGCATCGGGATCTCGATCGCCGCGAACAAGGTCGCGGGCGTGCGCGCCGCACTCGTTCATGACGCGTTCACCGCGCAGATGGCGCGCGAGCACAACGATGCGAACGTCATCGCGTTTGGGGCACGGGTCGTCGGCGGCGGCGTGGCGCAGCATGCGCTCGCGGCGTTTCGCTCGACGGCCTTTGCGGGCGGCCGTCATCAACGCCGAGTCGATCAGCTCGGCAGCTTGGACCACGTGTAAATGCGCTGCCCGTTTTGCGCTGCCTACGAAGACAAGGTCATCGAGACGCGCGTGTCGAAGGATGGCAACGAGATTCGCCGCCGGCGCGAGTGCGAGGGCTGCACGCGTCGCTACACGACGTACGAGCGGATCGAAGACGCGATGCCGCTCGTGATCAAGGCCGACGGCCGGCGCGAGCCGTTCGACCGCAACAAGATCGAGCACGGCATCTCGGCCGCGGTCGCGAAGCGCCGGGTCACGCTCGAACAGATCAAGGCGCTCGCGCTCGACGTCGAACGGGAGATCGGCGAGCTCGGCGTCGCGGAGATCGCGGCGCGCGATGTCGGCGAGCGGGTGTTGCCGAAGCTGCGCACGATCGATCAGGTCGCGTACGTGCGGTTCGCGTCGATCTACCGCGACTTCGCGGATCTCGACGTGTTCTCGAAGGAGCTCGACGCGATGCGCGAAGAGGCGACCGACGAGCATCCGCCAGTCGCCGCGGGAGAGTAGCCGCTGCGCACCGATCGCGACATCACCATGATGGCGCGCGCGCTCGAGCTCGCCGAGCGGTTTGTCGGCCGCACCGCGCCGAACCCGATCGTCGGCTGCGTGATCGTCGATCCGCGCGGCAAGGTCATCGCAGAAGCCGCGCACGAGCGCGCCGGCTCGCCGCACGCCGAGCGGCTCGCGCTCGACCAGGTGAAGGCCGGGCGCGCCGAAGGCGGCACGATGTACGTCACGCTCGAGCCGTGTACCCACCACGGCCGCACCCCGCCTTGTGCGCCGGCGGTGATCGCCTCGGGCGTCGCGCGCGTCGTGGT
>CAZDGY010000388.1:0-6344 GCA_964504685.1 uncultured Kofleriaceae bacterium
CATCGAAACGACACCGCGCCAAGCGACGTACGGTGACCAGAAATGGGTTTTCGCGTCCTTTTGGTGCCTCTCATACTTGCGCTGCTTGTTGGGGCTGATTTCGCGGTTCGGCAGAGGCTTATGCCAAAGCCCGAGGAAATAAGTGCGGGAAAATTCCCAGAGCAGATCGTCTATGTACGATCCAAGGATGACGTCGTCAGTGGTGGCGTCCTCTTTTCCGCGCCGAAAGAAACCGCCAAATCGATCGCCATTATTTGGATCCACGGGTGGGGAGCAAACTTCTACCTGCCGAGTTATGTGGGAATCGGGCGAGGGTTGGCCGAGCGGGGATTTACTACGATCTCCGCCAATACTCGGATGCATGACATCGGGAACGTCGAGAAGTACAGCGGTGGAAAGAGAATCAGGGGAGGCGGTTATTGGGGAATCACCAGTGAAGACGCGAGAGATATCGGTGCGTGGATCGACTGCCTTCGCCGAGATCAGCTGCTCCGGCGCCATGTAGTGCGGCGAGCCGACGAGCGCCTTCGTATCGGTCGCGGCGAGATCGTCGGCGAGCGGGCCACCCGCGATGATCTTCGACACGCCGAAGTCCAAGACCTTCACGCACGGCGAGCCATCCCCGCGTCGCGTGACGAACAGGTTCGCCGGTTTGAGGTCGCGATGGACGATGCCGGCGGCGTGCGCTTCGGCGATCGCTTCACAGACCTGCACGACATAGGTTGCGACCTCGTCGGGTGGGCGCCGGCCGCGCGTGGCGAGCAGCGCGCCGAGATCCTCGCCCTCGAGATACTCCATCGCGATGTACGGCGAGCCATCCGCGAGCGTGTCGAGATCGATTACGCGCACGATGTGCTCGCTGTGCAGCCGACTCGCAGCGCGCGCTTCGCGCACGAACCGCTGCGACGAGCTCGGATCGACCGCGACGTTAGCGTGCATCAGCTTGAGCGCGACGAGCTTGCCGAGCGAGACGTGGCGCGCGGCCATGACGAAGCCCATGCCGCCGCTGCCGAGCAGGCGCTCGACCCGATATTTGCCGGCGAGCACCATGCCGACCGCGGGCACCACCGGCGTCGGCCTCGGATCGACCGGCGCAGGCTCGCCAACCACGACCTCGGTGTCGCCGGATAGCGGCGCGCGCGGGCGATTCGCGACGAACGACGCGCGCCCGAGCTCGGACACGAGCTGGCGGCAGCTCGCACAGCTATCGAGGTGCAGCTCGACCTCGGAGGTCGCGGCGACGTCGAGCACGCCTTCGACGAACGCGGCGATCGCGTTCTCGTCCGGGCATTCGCCAGGTGTGATCGTCGCGAGCCCGGCGCTCATAGCTCGAGCGTCGCTCCGATCATCATCGCGAAGCCGCGCAGGCCATCGATATCGGTCGCTAGCGGCGCGCTGCGCAACGTCGCTTCGTACGCGAGCGGGAGCACGCGGAGCTGGAGGTGATCGCGCACGTGCCACGCCACGCCGACCGCAGCAGCGGCGTATGGCATCGCGAAGGCGCCGCTCGCACGACCGCCCGTCGTGAACGGGTTGCCCGCCGCGAAGCCCGAGACGACTTGGGCGCCGACCGAGGCCTCCGCGATTATCGCGAGGTGATGACCGATCGACCACGCATCGTCGACGGTGGCTATCGGGCCCGCGAGCCATGCCGTGCGCGTCATCGTCGCGTCGTCGTAGGGCAGCGCGGCGAGTGCAACGCCGACGCCGACGTGCAATGCCCCGAGACCCGTGGCGCGGCGACCGACCGCGCGTAGCCGCGCAATCGTCGGCATCACGACCGGACCCGCACCGAGCTTTTCGGCGCCGAGCTCGGCGTCGACCGACCAGGGTAGGGCGATAGCAGGGGCGGAGACGTGCGCAGTCACGCCAACCGCGGTCGGGTCTTCGCGCACGGCGTCGTGAGCCGGCGGCGGTACGGCAGCGGGCGGTGGCGTCACTGGCGCTGCGGGCTCGGCGACGAGGCGCACCGGCGCGGGTGCAGGCGGGACAACCGCGGGCTGCGCCGGCTGCGCGGGACACTGCGCGCGCAGCGCGGTGATCTGCTCCTCGATCTTCGCGCGGTTCGGCGCAGTGGGCTTCGCGGCGAGAAACCGCTCGAAGTAGCGCAACGCGTCGGCGCAGCGGCCGAGCCGGCGATACGCCTGCGCGATGTTGTTGAGGTACTCCGGCGCCGCGAACTCCGCGTACGCGAGTTGGAACTCGTCGGCCGCGAGCTGGAACGAGCCAGCGCTGTACGCCTTCTGCGCCTTCGCGAAGTGCTCGGCGGAGGCGGCCGGATCTGCCGACGCGATACCCGCGAGGGAGAGCATCGTGATCGTCGCAAGCGCGCGCCGCATCATGCTGGGCTCCTGGTCACGAGTAGGCCGCGCAGGCTGACATCGAGCCCGCTGCGCGCGTCGTCGACGAGTTGTGCAACTTCGCTGTGCGCGAGGCGTAGGCGCTCGGCGAGGCGGCGTTGGACGTCGCGCAGCAGCTCGTTCTCGATCCGCGCCATCCAGCGCATCACGGTGAGCCGATGCACGCCGTGCAGGGCGGCAACCTCGTCGAACGTCAGCGCATCGAGATAGCGCTGGCGCAGCACGAGGCGCGTGCGCGGCTCGACCGCCGCGAGCGCTTCGCGAAACGCGAGCGCGAGCTCGGCGCGATGCTGCGCTTTGATCTCGCGGAGCTCGAGATCGTCGTCGCCGGGCAGCGCAGCGAGGATCGCGTCGTCGTTCGCGACCGGCAGCTCGCGACCGGCAAGCTTGTGCGCTTCGCGCGTGGCCACGACCTCGAGCCAACCGCGCAGATCGCCACGGCCTTGGTACGACGCGAGCCTGGGCACACCGCGCAACCCGACGAACAGCAGCTCGCGCAACCGGCTCGCGAGGTCATCGGCAACGCCGCGGCCACTCGAGCGCGCGAACCGCGCAACGACCGGCTGAAGGATCTCGCGCTCGAACGTCTGGAGCGCGATCGCCGAGCCGTCGAGGCAGGCGCACGCGAGCGCGAGATCGATGCGAAGGTCCGGCGTCGGTGCGATCGCGCGCTCGGCGAGATACGTCGCGAGCCGGGCGGGATCGAGCGCGAGCCCGGGCCACGAGGCCGCGGCGCGCTGCACCAACTCGGCGACCGCGGTGTCGTCCGCCATCAGTGCACCACCAGCGAACCGAGCGTCGGCACCGGCGAGGACGTCGTAGAGCAATCACAGCCGGTCAGCGTGTTGATCCGGATCCGCCCGAGCCCACCACCGCCGCCGCCGTTGCCACCGAAGCTCGGATCGCCGAAACAGATCGTGCTGTAGTCGGCGGGTCCGCCGGCAGCCGCGGCGGTGGTGACGGACGCGCCAGTTCCGCCGGCACCGCCGTTGATGTCGCCGCTCGCATCGCAGCCGGTCCCGACCGTCACGTTGGCGCCGGATCCGGCGGTCGCGCTCGCGTCGCCGCCATTGCCACCGAAGTTGATGTTGGTTCCACCGCCGCCGCCGCCGCCGCCGTTCGCGAACAGCGAGCCACCGATCGTGACGGTCGGAGCTTCGAGCAGGATCGCACCGCCCGATCCGCCGCCGCCCGCACCGGCCGTGTTCACCGTTACGCCGCCGCCCACGCCGCCGCCGCCGCCCGCGTTGATCGTTCCGTCGATCGTGATCGACGAGCCCGCGGTGATCTGCACCGCGCCACCGGCGCCGCCACCGTGGCCGCCAGCCGCGTCCTGGCCGTTCATGCCGCCGAGCAACGGCACGAGCGTCGCGTTGCCGAACGGACCCGCGGCACTCACCCCACTCGAGCCGCCACCCGCGGTCTGATAGCTGCCACCGACGCCGGAGAGTAACCCGGTCTCGGAGCTCGTGTACGCCATGCTGGTGCCGGGGCCGGGGATCGCGCTCACGCCGGACACCGACAGCGTGCCTTCGATCGTCACCGTGTGGTTCGCGAACACGACGAGCGCGCGCGCGCCAGTGATCGTCAGCGAGCCGATCGTGACATCATCCGCGCGGCAGACGCACGCTTCGCCGAGCTCGGAGTCCGAGCTGCGCTGTGCGACCGTACAGTTGCCGAGGGCTGCACCGGCGACGCACTGCGTGTCGGTGTCGAACGTGCCGCTCGCATGGGCGATCGTGACGCCGGTGGGCATCACCTCGCCGAATACGTCGGAGTTCGACGGCTCGGGCTCGCAGCAGTGATCGGTGCAGCAACCACCGGCGCCGCACGCGACGTCAGTCTCCGGATAGCTGCACGCGTTGTCCGCGCAGGCAGCTTGGTAGGTCTGCAGCGTGACCGTATCGAAACACGTCGAGGCCGGCGTCTGATCGCAGGTCAGCGAGCCGCAGGTCAACGCATCTTGCGAGGTGCCACCGTCGGGCTGATCGCCTACCGTACCAGACCGATGCGCGCCGAAACAACCGGTGAGGCCGAGGCCGAGCGCAACGACGAGGATCTTCATGATAGGTGAGCCAAGGAAAAGTCCGAAAGTTGCAGCTCTATAGGGCAGGACTTCACAAATTGTCGAAGTCATACTTGTTGCAATGCGGCTCGACTGAGCTCGAGTCGAAGCTCGCAGCCGTTGTCCAGAGCCTCAGCGTCATCGCGAACGAAGAGCTGAGGTTCGGGCGCAACGTTCGCGACTTTGCAGATTGCGGCATTTCGTCGTCGGTCCATGGGCCTAGCCGAGCCGTTTCGGCCGTGTCAGGAACCCGACACACCCGAATTGCCGTCACCCGCCGTTCGCTTCCGCTTGAAAGCGGTTCGGGTCCGGGGCAAGGTCCCCGCTTCAACGACTCTCGGAGTACGTCCAAATGGCTCTAAAAAAAGGCGTCGACGTCAAACCCGCTCACGGCAAGCTGGGAATTCTCATGCCGGGTATGGGTGCGGTGGCGACGACGTTCATCGCTGGCGTGCAATCGATTCGTCGCGGGCTCGGCAAGCCGATCGGATCGCTCACCCAGATGGGCCACATCCGACTCGGTAAGCGCACCGACGACAACTCTCCGCGCATTCAAGACTACGTGTCGCTCGCGAAGCTCGACGACATCGTGTTCGGCGGTTGGGACATCTTCGAGGACAACGCGTATCAAGCCGCGGTCCGCGCCGGCGTGCTCGACGAGAAGCACCTCAATCCGCTCAAAGAAGAGCTCGAAGCGATCAAGCCGATGACCGCGGTGTTCGAGCAGGCGTACGTCAAGAAGCTCAACGGCCCGAACGTCAAGAAGGGCACGTCGAAGATGCACCTTGCCGAGCAGGTGATGGACGACATCAAGGCGTTCAAGGCGAAGCACAACTGCGATCGCCTGGTCGCGGTATGGTGCGGTTCGACCGAGGTCTATCGCAAGCCGACGGACGTGCACATGTCGCTCGCGAAGTTCGAGGCTGGCCTCAGCGCGTCGCACGACGACATCGCGCCGTCGCAGATCTACGCCTACGCGTGCCTCAAGATGGGCGTGCCTTACGCGAACGGTGCGCCGAACCTTTCGCTCGATACGCCCGCGTTGCTCGAGCTCGCGCGCAAGCAGTCGATGCCGGTCACCGGCAAAGACTTCAAGACCGGCCAGACCCTGATGAAGACGATCCTCGCGCCCGGGTTCAAGGCGCGCATGCTCGGTCTCGACGGCTGGTACTCGACCAATATCCTCGGCAATCGCGACGGTGAAGTGCTCGACGATCCCGAGTCGTTCAAGAGCAAGGAAGTCTCGAAGCTCGGCGTGATCGACTCGATCCTCCAGCCCGACAAGTACCCCGACCTCTACGGCAACATCAGCCACGTCGTCCGCATCAACTACTACCCGCCGCGCGGCGACGCCAAAGAGGGCTGGGACAACATCGACATCCGCGGGTGGCTCGGCTACCCGATGCAGATCAAGGTGAACTTCCTGTGCCGCGACTCCATCCTCGCGGCGCCGATCGTGCTCGACCTCGCGCTATTCCTCGACTACGCGCAGCGCGCCGGGATGAGCGGCATCCAAGAGTGGCTGAGCTTCTACTGGAAGTCGCCGATGACGCCGGATGGGCTGTACCCAGAGCACGACCTGTTCATCCAGCTGATGAAGCTCAAGAATACCTTGCGCTACACCAAGGGTGACGAGCTGATCACCCACCTCGGCGCCGAGTACTACGACTAAACGCTCACGCGTTGGTTCGAGCGGCCCGTCGCGAGATGGGCCGTTTTCGTTTTCGGCCGGCTTGTCGTATCGTGGCCACGTGAAGCTGTTCGGGTTGGTGTTGGTCGCCGCATGTGGTCCTGGTCTCGCGAGCGAGACCCGCGATACCCGCGAGGTGGGTCGCGATGCGCTCGTCGGTGCGACCGGGGATCCACGCGCGTTGCGCGAGCTGTTCCACGGCACGGTCACCGATGGCGGCCTGTGGTTC
>CAZDGY010000389.1:0-6337 GCA_964504685.1 uncultured Kofleriaceae bacterium
GAACGTGCCGCCGCCCAGATCGCACACGAGGTAGCGGCGATCGTGACCGCGATGCGCTCCGTGGCCGAGTGCGGCCGCGGTCGGCTCGCTGAGCAACCGCATCACGGTCATGCCGGCGATCGCCGCGGCGTCTTTCGTCGCTTGGCGCTGGCCAGCGTCGTACCAGGCGGGAACGGTGATCACCGCGCGCGTCACCGGCTCGAGCAAGAACTGCTCGGCGGTGCGGCGGAGCTCGCGCAAGATCAGCGCGAGCACCTCTTCCGGCGAGATCGAGCGACTGGCCGCGAGCTGGATCCACGCATCGCCGTTCGGCGCTTCGATCAGCTCGTACGGCAGCGTGCGCGCGAGCTTGCGAACTTCGGGATGATCATAGCGCCGACCGAGCAAGCGCTTCGCCCCGAAGATCGTGACGTCCGGGCTGTGATCGAGCCCTTCTCGCGCGGCTTCACCGACGATCGGCCCGTCCGGCGAGAACCACACGAGCGACGGCATCGTCGTCGAGCCTTCCGCGGTTGTCAGGATCCGCGGTGCCCCATCGCGGTCGATGACTGCGACGACCGAGTTCGACGTGCCGAGGTCGATGCCGACCGCACGACCGGTCGTCATCTGAACAGCCTCTTCATCAGATCCGGATCGTGACCGCCATGCTTCTTGACGTGCTCGAGCAACTGCGCGGCCTCGATGCACGACTCGTGATGGGCGAGCGCGGTCTCGAGCTGCGATTGCGCGAGCATGAGCTCGCCATCTTGCAACGCGGCGAGAGCGGTCGCGACGTAGTACAGCGAGCGCAACGGCTTCGACCGCGGATAAACGACGAGCGCGGCGGCCAGAACTTCGCGCGCGGTTCCGGAATCTCCCTGGCCGAGCATGACCCGGGCGCGCTGCTCGAACGCTTCTCCGCCCTGCGCGGTGCCCGGCTGCGGTCTCGCGGCGACGATCGGCGGCGCGGTCGGCATTCGGGTTGGCGCCGGCGACGGTTTCGGCGCAGAGCCACCGGCACTCGACATGTCTTCGAACCCGACGAGCCAACCCGGCGGCGCCGACAGCGTGCTGCCGATCACCGCACGTCGACCCTCGGCCACGAGCGCTTGGCGCAACCGATCGTAAGCGCGGTTCGCGAGGATCGTCAGCTCTTCGGCGAGGTGCGAAAGCGCGGGTGCATTGCGGCGCGCGACGAGATCCGGATGATGACGGCGGATCAGGTTCTTCCAACTCGCGCGAATCTCTTCCGGCTCGGCGTCGCGGCTGACCCCCAACACCTCGTGCACCGCAGCTTGGCGCAGCCGGCGCAGCTCGCCGGATAGTTGCTGGAACAGCTCGCGCTCGTCGGTGCGCATCTCCTCGGTCGCGATTCGCGGCGACGTGCGCTGCGCCGGCGGAGCGACGATGATCTGGATCTCCTCGTCGGGCTCGGCCTCGCCCGCCGCCATCGCGGTGATCCGGTGGCGAACGTCGTCGGTGAAGCCGGTGAGCTCGAGCTCGATCCACGTCTTGCCGCTCGGCTTGCCCTCGGATTCGATCGGCGACGCGCGCATCACGGTGCCGTCGATCGCGATCACGACTTGGTTCGGCAGCTCCAAGCCGAGCGTGACCGGCGCACCAATCTCGGTTTGAAACGGCACCCGCATCGACAGCAGCTTGCCCTTGCGCAGCTTGCGCGTGCAAAACACATCGACCTGCTCCCAGGTCGTGCACTTCACGTGGAGCGTTCTCGCCGTCGCCATCGGCCGCGCTACCTCGGCTTCTTGTCGGGCTTCGCGTTCGGATCGGGAGCGAGCTCGACGGCGTGGTCGAGCTCCGGCTTCTTCTTCGCGGCGATCAGCGGCGTCTTCGGGTCGCCACCGTCGCGCCATTCCTCGGGCGTGAACGACGTGAAGCCAGGCAAGAACCCGTCCTTCAGCACGCGCACTTCGTAGGGCAAGCCCGCCTGGATTTCGTTGAGCCGATCCTCATCGGTCATGCCGATGTACATCCAGACTTCGGCGCCGGTCGGGCTCGATTCGATGTGGATCGGTCCGCGCCCGGGCTTGAACCCGGTCGCGTCGGGCGGCTTCGGCGGCATCGCGGGCAACTTGGTCGCGCCCGGCTTCGCGTTCTTGTCGAGCGGCTTGAGCGTCACCGTGATCGAGCCGTGGCGGTTCGCTTTGTCGTCGCCCGTCCAGTTGCTCGCGATCACCTGCGCGTCGACCGGCATGAAGCCATCGACGTTCTCGACCCGGATCTCGTGCATCATCTCGGACGACAGCGGCATCGTGTCGACCGGGGTGCGGCCGATCTTCAACCACACGCCCGCCTGGGTCGGCGTCGACGTCACCTTGATCGCACCGGCGGTCATCGACCGATCCGATTGTTGCGCCGCGAGCTTCTCTTGCTCTTCGGCGGCCGCCTTCGCCTCGGCCGATTTTTCCTTGTCGGTCTGGTTCTTGTCTTCCTGCAGGTTGTACTGGCGATAGACCCAATAGCCGACGCCGCCGAGCACGAGCAGCGCGATCACACCGGGCAACCGGCTCTTCAGCCGCGGCGGCGTGTAATCGTCGACGACGATGTCCGGAATCGGCAGTGCGCGTGGCTGCGGCTGCGGCTTCGGTTTTGGCGCATCGACGATCTCGCCGGTGCTCGGTCGCGGCGTGCCGCCGGTTTCGGCGCGAGTCGCGGCTGCCTCGGCGCGGGCCGCGGCTTTCTCGAGCTTCTCGACCGCGGCGTTCGCGGCCTCGGCCGCACTCGACACGCGCCTCGCACCTTGGTCGAGCTCGCCGATCGCTGCAAATGCCGCGGCTTCGTCCGCCGAGCCCGCGCGAACTCCGCCTCCAACGCTGCTCGGCCGACGCATGACCGGCTCGGACTCGCGCGAGTGATGCGGCATCGGCGCCGGCAACGGCGTGATCTCGTCGGGATCGTCGAGCGACGGAACGCGCGCACTCGACACGATCGCTTCGCGTTTGCGCGGGTCGAGTCGGATCAGCTCCGAGATCGGATCGCGAACCGGCGCTTCGTCGACGTATGTGACGTTGGTCTGCTCGTCGAGATCAGCGAGCAACGCGTCGAGCCGGCCGCCGGTCTTCGGTGAGCCTGCGGGCGTCTTTTGGCGGGCGTTGATCTGCTCGGCGCGCATCTCCATGCTCGCGCGCAGCGGCGACACCTGGACGTTGCTCGACGACGAGCCGAGCGATGCCAGCAGATCCTCGGTCGCTTCGTCGACGTTCGAGTCGGGCCGCGACAACCCGGCCTCGCGAACCAACTCGTTGCGCTCTGCGATGTCCCAGCGATCGTCCTCGATCGCCTCGAGCAAGTTCTCGAGCAGGTCGCCGGCGTTCTTGTAGCGGCGCAGCACGTCGGTATCGAGCGCGCGCTGCACGAGCCGTTCGATCGCAGGCGTGACGCGCAGCGAGCCGGGCGGGACCTCACCCGACAGCATCGTGAACAGCATCGCGCCGCACGCGAACACGTCGGCGGCCGGCGTCGGGTTTTCGCCGACGACGAGCTCCGGCGCGATGTAGCCGGCGAGGCCTCGCCACATCGCCGAGTCGGCGCCTTGCGCGACCGCGGTGGTGAGCGCACGACCGACGACGAAATCGCCAAGCCGCACGCTGCCGTCTTCATCGACTAGCACGCTGCGCGGATGGACCGCACCGTGGATCACGCCGAGCCGGTGCGCCGCGGCGAGCGCTTCGACGACCGACTTGCCGATCGCGGCCGCGACCGGCAGCGACAGCTTGCCGCCTTGTTTGCTGCGCGACCGCGCGGCGGTGATCAGATCTTGGACCGTGACGTAGCGACCGCCACCGCGCGTGACAACGACGACATCCGGGCCGCCCGACTCGACGCCGACGGTCGGCACCACGTTGGGGTGCTCGAGCCCGAGGATCCTCGCGGTCGTCTTCGTATCGGTCAGCGGAACGCGGAACGAGTTCTCCGCGAGCATCTTCGGGTCGATGACGAGCCCGCGTAGGTTGCGTTGGCCGTTGAACTGCGCGCGATGAATCGCGCCATACATCGTGATCGCGAGTCGCTCGCTTAGCACGACGCCGGCGATAATCTGCTCGGCCGCTTGGCCACCCACGATGTAACTATAGCCGGAACCGCAGCTCGATCCACGGCTCGGCGAACAGGAAGAACACCGCCGCGACCGCTAAAAACGGCCCGAAGGGCAATTCCGTCTTCATCAGCGAGGGCTCGGCCTCGTCGTCTTCGGGCGCAGCCGGTTCATCGGCGGGCGCACTCGGCTCGTCGGGCCGTCCCTTCGCGCGCGCGCGGGCCGCTGCGATCGCGGCTACGCCGATGATCGAGCCGACGATCGAGCCGCCGAATAGCGACACGACGACACCGCGCCAGCCGAGCAACGCGCCGACCGCCATGAGCAAGTCCGAGTCGCCGAGCCCGAGGCCCTCGCGGCCGGTGACGCGAAAGTAGATCTCGCCGATCAGCCACGGCACGCCATACCCGACCGCCGCACCGATCAGGCCATCGAGCCACGGCCGGTGCTCGCACAGGCCGAGCGCATAGAACACGACGGTCGCCGGCACCATCAGCCCGCGCAGGATCAGCTTGGTGTCGAGATCGATGAACGCGACGATCACCATCACGACGATGAACGCGGCATCGATGCCGAACCGAACGAGCCGCGCATCCAACGGCTCGAACTGAGCGGACGCCACGACCGCGAACCACCACGCGACGCCGAACAGCGCGCCGGTGAGCGCTTCGACGACCAAATACCGCGGCGAAAACTCGGCCTTGCAGTCCCGGCACCGCCCGCGCAACCACAGGTAGCTGAGCAGCGGAACGTTGTCGTACCAGCGGACCGGCGCCTTGCACGCGAAGCAGTGCGACCCCGGCGCGACCACCGACCGGCCCTTCGGATGCTCGTCGGTCGGCGGCCAGCGATAGATGCAGACGTTCGCGAAGCTGCCCCACAGAAGGCCCAAGCCCACCGCGAACGCATATGCGCCGAGCGACGTCGCCAGGGGTTCGAGCTCGCTCAGCACGCGCCTCACCAACGGTAGCGTGGTTGACCTCGGCCGTCGAGAAAGCTAAGAACCTTGGACATGTTCCGCGCCGCGATCGCTTGCCTGGCAGTCTGTGCCGGAATGGCGTGCAGCAGGTCCGAGCCCGTGCCAGATCGCGACCTCGGGGGGCTCGTGCTCGCGCCGAAGACCACCGCCGATCCGATCGATCTCGCGCGCGCCGCGGTCGAGCCGAGCGAGCTTGGTCGCGCGCTTGGTATGCCGCTGCACGCGGTCAGTGGTGCGCTCGGGCCGCTCGCCGTCACGATCGACACGACGACCGAGGTCAGCGAGGCTGGCAAGGTGGTCGACTCGCTGTCCGATCACACGGCGGTCGAGCTTGGCGAGCTCGCCAAGGGCGATTTTCACGCGCTGTATACGAACTCCGCCGATTACGGACGCGAGGTGGTCTTCATCGCCGGCGCGTTGTACCTGCGACCGCGCTATCAGAAGTGGCATCAACGCGCGCCGGAAGCCTCCGACGAGCCGAAAGCACTCGCGGACTCGTTCTACGAGCCGATTGCTGCGACCTGGGATCTGGTCTCGCCGGCGGCGGAGCTCGTCGACGGTGGCGCGGTGAAGGTCGGGGCACGCAACGGCCGCAGGATCACGATCAAGCGCGCGGCCGAGCCGAAGAAGCCCGCGCCCGAGCCGCTCGTTCAGCGCCAATGGCGCGAAGGCCGCGTGGTCGACGCGCTCGACGGCGAGATCGTGCTCGACGCAGACAAAGGCACCCCGCTCAGCGTGAACCTGACCGGCGCGGTGTCGTTTCAACGCTATGGCCGGCGGTTCTCGATGAAGCTGAGCCTCAAGAGCGAGCTCTCGGCGATCGGAGCGCCGGCGACGATCGCGGTCCCGGGCAGCGACGAGGTGGTCGCGACGCCGGAGCGGATGTGCGAGGTCGACGATCGCGACATGCTGTTGCAGGGCATCGCGCCTCCGACGCATCACGCGGCGGCGGCGAAACCCGCGACGCCCGCAGGGCCGAAATGACCGCACTCACGCTGCGCCGCGAGTATCTCGTCGGGCAACGCCGCTCGATCATCGCGCGCGCCCTGCTCGGCAGCATCGCCGGCGCGGTGCCAGTGCCGTTTCTAGATGATTGGGCGGTCGGCGCGATCATCGGCGGCGGCTACAAGCGAATCGCCTCCGCGCACAACGTCGACCTCGATCGCGATGCCGAAAAGACGCTCGTCCACGGTACGACCGCGCCGCCGTCGCTCATCGATATGGCTGCCGGTGGCCTCGCGTTTCGGCTCGCCGGGCGCGCTCGTGCACTAGACATTCACGCTCTCGCCGAAGTCCGCCTATCGCAAGAGCACACGACTGAACTC
>CAZDGY010000390.1:0-6336 GCA_964504685.1 uncultured Kofleriaceae bacterium
GGTCGCCGATGATCAGCTCGCGTTGGCCGCGGCCGATCGGAATCATCGAGTCGATCGCCTTGAGGCCCGTCGACATCGGCTCGTGCACGCTCTTGCGCTGGATGATGCCCGGCGCCTTGATCTCGACTTGGCGCTTGTTCGCGCCGACGATCGGCTTGCCGCCGTCGACCGGGATGCCCATCGCGTTGACCACGCGGCCGAGCAGCTCCTCGCCGACCGGAACTTCGACGATGCGGTTCGTGCGGCGCACGGTGTCGCCTTCGCGAATCGTTTCGAACTTGCCGAGAATCGCGACGCCGACGTTGTCCTCTTCGAGGTTGAGCACCATGCCCTGAACCTTCTCGCCGCCCGCTCCTTCGAACTCGAGTAGCTCACCGGCGAGCGCGCCGGACAAACCGTAGACGCGGGCGATGCCGTCGCCGGCGGTCAGTACCGTGCCGGTTTCGGTGACCGAGACCTTCTTGTCGTAGCCCTCGATCTGCTTGCGGATGATGTCGGAGATTTCTGCGGCTCTAATGTCCATGACTAGCCTCTTCGTTCCCTATCGGGTGAGCTCGTCGCGCAGAGCGGCGAGCTGAGTGCGCAAACTTCCGTCGTACACGACGTCGCCGACCTTCGCGACGACGCCGCCGAGTAACGCAGCGTCTTCGCGTTTCTGCACGGTGACCTTCTTGCCCGAGAGCTTCTCGAGCGCCGCGGTGATCTGCGACAGCTGCGCCGGATCGAGCGGCTTGGCCGACACGATCTCGGCCGCGACGCGTCCCGCCTTCGCTTCGATCGCGGCGTCGATCTCGCGCGAGATCATCGGCAGCGATGACAGCCGCTCCTTGTCGAGCAGCAGCGACACGATGTTCGTCGTCACCGGCTGCGCGCCGATCTTGCCGAGCAGCGCGTCGACCACCTTGCGGCGATCGTTGCGACGAATCGCCGGGTTGCTCATCAACGTCACGAGCTCGACCGAGTCGTGCATCGCCTTGGCGAGCGAGCGCAGGTCGCCGCCGATCTTGTCGAGGTTGCTCTGCGCGTTCCCGATCGCGACGATCGCTTTCGCGTAGCGCCTCGCGAGGCTACCGCTCGGCATGTTAGCGAGCCTCCTTCGCGGACGTCTGCGCGACGCCGGCGATGAACGTACCGACCAGCTTGCCCTGGTCATCGGCGGTCACTTTTTCGCGCAACAGCTTCTCGGTCGCGATCGCAGCAGCGCTCGTGACTTCGCGGGTCAACTGCGCGCGCGCGGTCAAGATCTCCGCGGCAATGCGCAGCTCGGAGTCCTTCTTCAGCGCTTCGGCCTGAGCCGCGGCCGCCGCGAGGATGCGCTCTTTGTCGGCTTCGGCGCCGGCGCGAATACCGTCGACGAGCTGTTTGATCTCGGCGTCGAG
Source organism: uncultured Kofleriaceae bacterium (assembly GCA_964504685.1). Taxonomy (GTDB): domain Bacteria; phylum Myxococcota_A; class Polyangia; order Haliangiales; family Haliangiaceae; genus JABFXX01. The sequence continues at coordinate 1,380 of CAZDGY010000390.1, forward strand.
ACCTGCGATCCGCGACTCGTACTCCGCGAGCTTGGCCTTCGCGGCGTCGCGCAACTTCGCCGCGTCGTCGAGCGAGGTCTTGATCTGGTCGTGACGCTCTTGCGCGAGCTTACGCGCAGCCGGGCTGCCGTACTTTGCGAGGATGAACAGCAGCAGCGCGAAGTTGATCAGCATGAACACGAACGGCGGAGACATCGGCTCCTCTTCGTGCTCGACCGCGCCGGTCTTGTCGTCGACCATCTTGCCGTCGCCGAACTCGCCGCCGTACTCGTCCTTGCCGCGGTAGTGGATGCCGAGCATGTTGAAGTGCGCCGACGGATCTTCCGGCGTCTCGTCGACGTCACCGATCTCGGCTGCCTCGCGCTTGTGCTCGGCATTCGCCTCGTCGGCGTATGCGACGCTGCCGAACAACAGCGTCGCCGCGATGACGAATCGCTTCGACATCATCACGAGACCTCCCGACCGAGTAGCCGGCTCGCGATCTGTTTCGCGAGCGCATTCGCCTGAGGAAGCAGCTGCATGCGCGCAGCCTCGGTTTCCATCTTCATCCGCGCCGTCGCTTCGTCGACCGCCTTCTGGGTCTCGGCGCGCGCGGCGTCGGTTACTTGCTTCTCGTGCGCCGCGGCTTCGGCGCGAACCTTACGGCCTTCGTCGTTGGCGCGACCGCGCGCGGCGGTCAGCTGCTTCTCGTAGTCGACGAGCTTCGCGTCAGCCGATGCGGTCATCCGCTCCGCTTCGGCACGGGCGCCTTCCATCCCAGCCTTGCGGCGCTCGCGCAGCAGCAAGTACGGCTGGAACAGAAACGCGTTCGAGGCCCAGAACAGCAACAAGAACAGTGCGAACTGAACCAGGACGGTCCAGTCGATGTAGATCAGCGGATGCGCGGCGGCGAGAACGGCGTTGGCTGTTTGCATGGCAACCTATGGAGATTCCTGGGCCATTAGCGCGCCGTGCTTATAGTCTCCGAGCGCGCGGGCTGTCAACCGTGGGATGCCACGGCTTGCTCGCTCGCTGCTGCGACGTTTCGCCGCTACTTGATCGGAGCGGGCGTCGGGGCGCGAGGCGGTTGCGCCTGCGGCTTCGGGGTGCCGGTCGCAGCTTCCATGAACGAGCGGCCTTCGAACACGACGCCCTTGTCGATCTGCAGCGACGGGGTGTTGAGGTCGCCCTTCACGCGGCCGGGCGCGTGGATCTCGATCGAGCGCTTCGCCTTGACGTTACCGACGACCGTGCCCTGGATGATGATCTCGCCGATGTCGATCTCGGCCTCGACCAGCGCGCCCTCGCCGATGACGAGCACGTCGTCGGAGAACACCTCGCCCTTGAACTTGCCGTCGATGCGGACCGTGCCTTCGAACGTGAGCTTGCCTTCGAAGCTCGTTCCGCGCCCGAGGAGAGTCGTGATCTCGCCCATCGCGGGCTGCCTGGCTGCTGCTTGCACCATGGCCGCGCACACTAGCAGCGATGCGCTACCAGATCGAGGCGCTCCGGAGCCCTAAAGGTTACTCGATCGAGGTGACGCAGGACGCGATGTTGAAGAACATGAACGCCAACGCCTTCTCTTGAGCCGACAAGACGTAGTTGCCGTTCGCGTCCTTCGAGCAGCCGCTCGGATACGGCAGGTTCGGCGCCGACTTCGAGTCGTTCGACACGTGCATGTCGGAGAACACGACCTTGCCGCAGCGTTGGTCGGGCGGCATGTCTTGCGGGGTCGTGAACTGATACATCTGCGAGCTCGTGATGTTCGGCGACGTCGCCGGGTCGAGATAGACCCACTGCTCGACGAGCGAAGTGTCGGCCGCGGTGCACGTGTCGCGCGCGCCATCGACTTCGAACTCGTTCGGCGTCGCCATCATCGATGCGCCGACGTAGAGCATCCACTTCACGAACGACGCGCCGATCGGGTTCGACACGACATCGATCGTCGCGGTCAGCGTGTCGGGGTTGGGGTTTGGCGCGCTGAGGTTGAACGTCGCGGTCGCTTGCCAGTCGGGCAGACCGTGCATCGCGAGGTTGCCCTTCTCGCCGGCAATCCAGATGTTCTGCCAGTGCGACATGAACACGCGGCCGCCGACGCCTGCGTAGTCGTGCACCGCCTGGAGTGCGGTCTGCGGCTTGCTCGCCGCTTCTTGATCGCCTTCGCACGAGAAGATCACGATGTCGTACGGGTTGAGCGCGCCGGTCGTGCCCCACAGCGTCTGCGCGTCGGTAAACACCGTGGCATTGCCACCGGGCCAACCGGGGATGAACGAGCCCGTGCCTTTGCTGCCGCCGCCGCCGTAGTTCTGGAACAGTTGAACGTGGCCACCGTCGGTGCTGTTCGTGATCTCGGTCGGATCGACGCCGAGCTTGAGCGGCAGGCACTCGAGCGCGTCGGCATCGCCCGTCGTGATCGCGATGTTCGGCAGGTCGACGCTCTTCGTGTTCGGCGTCATGTCGTTGCGGCTCTTGGGCAGCGTCGTGTCGGTCGTGCCGAGCGGCGTGTCTTGGCAAGCCGCGACGTTCGGCAGCACGAGCTGACGCCGCCACTTGCCGACTTGGATGATCAGCGGAACGTTCGACGTCGCCGGCACGTTCTGCAGCGAGAAGTGACCCATCTCGTCGGTCTGCGTCGACGCGTAGAACCCGCCGGCCAAGCCGTCCGAGCAACGATCGCAATCGACGTGGCCCGAGAACTGGCCGGGATCCTGAACCGGCACGTAGACGTTCACGCCGTAGAGCGGCAGCGTTCCGTTCGGCGCGTACACCGTTCCGGACACGGTGGTCGGCGGCTGATTCTTGATCGAGCAGTCGTACTGAAAGCACTGCAGTCCGGAACATTCCTGCGCGTCGATTCCGAGTGGCGCATCGAGATCGACGTTGTTGCCGTGATGACCGCAGCCGAGGATCGCGAGCGCTACGACGAGGACGCGGAAGACCATAGTCGAATCATACGCCGACCCACGGCTAGCGCGCGAGCTTCGGGTCGACGACAAGCTCGCCGGACGAAGGCCACTCGAGCTTCTGTATGTAGGGCTGATACCCCTGCAAGCGCAGCTCGATCGTCCTCACAGAATCCATGTCGATGTCGGAGAGTGTCGTCGGCGCTCGCCCACGAACTTCGCCGTTGAGGCGGATCTCCGCGCCGGGCGGCGTCGAGTGAACGACGAGCGTTCCGGTGATCGGCTTCAACAACGCGGTGAGCTCGATCGTGCCGCCGACGCTCGGGATATCGACGGTCTCGGTGTACGGCCGATGATGCGGGAGCTCGACTTTGACCTCGTGGCGCGTGCCGAGCATCACGTGATCGATCGTGACCGGAGTCGGTTTCGTCAGCCGCTCGCCATCGAACCGGACCTCGGCGCCGCTCGGAACGGAGTCGACCCGAACCGATCCGTCGACCGCTACCCCGCTGTCTCGCGTCGAGCGGATGATCGCGTAGGTCGCACCGGCCGCGACCGACACCGCGACAACGCCGGCGATCGCGAGCTTGAGCCACTTCGGACCGTTGCCCGAAACCTTGTATTGCGATGGGATCTCATCGACTTCCCACAGCCGGAGCTGGCCGGTGAGCGTCATCGGATTCTGCGGTTGCTGCGGGGCGAACTGGTAGAGCGCGCCGGGTGTCATCGGGATCGGCTGCGGCGGTGCCGAGTAACCGGGCAGCCCCTGCGCCAACGGATACGGGCTGACGCCGTACGCAGGTTGCGGCGCGGGCGGGTACTGCGGGAATTGCTGATGCGGCGGATAACCCGGCGGTGGCGGCTGCTGCGGATACATCGCGTACGGCTGGAGGTGAGGCGGCACGCCGGGCATGGGCTGAACGGGCGTTCCCGGCGGAGGCGTCGACGCGGTGAGCGGCACGCCTGCGGCGTCGTTGCCATAGCGCGGAGCGTCGGCATCGGGTCCCGGCAGCGTTCCCGCGTTGGAGTCTTCGTTCGGGCCGACCGCGTGCTCGAGCTTGGTCGGGCGATTGGCCGGCGCGGGCATCGCCTCCGACGCTTGCGCGCCGACGATCCGTTGCAACACGTTCGGCGGTTGCGGCACGCCGGCGCCCGGTGTCTTGCGCGAGGGACGCGGCTTGCGCAGCTCGCTCACCGCGGGCGCATGAATCTTCGCGGACAGTGCAGGCGGCGGTGCGGCTCGACGCGCATCGACGCGCGGCTTCGCGGAGTCGCGAAAATCGCGTTGCTCGGTCGGACCGTCGTCATCACCCGCCGCTTGCGGCTTGCCGCGTGCCGCGACCGCGCGAGCGATCCGCGGATCGGGTGCGCGCGTGACGGTCTCGCCATCGCTGCCGTCGTCCTCGTCGGCTTCGGCTTGTGCGATGAACGCCTCGTCGTCAGGTCGCGGCGCACCGGTCACCATCGTGGCGTCGACGCCGTCTTCGGTCGCGACGTCCATCATGAAACCGCCGATGCCCATCGTCGGCGCGCCCGTGATCATCGTGCGCTCGCCGATGTTCGCGAGCTCGTCGGTCTCGTGGTCGTCGGCGATCAGTGCTTCGGCAGAATCGCGCTCCCACGGGCGCGCTGGCGGCGGCGCTGCGACCGGCGCTGCCTTCACCGGTGTCGGCGCCGGGCGGCGCGGCGGCGGCGCGAGCAACCCGCTATCCTCTTGCGGCGGGCCCGGCGGAGGCGGCGCTTGGCCGAGCTCGCGCGTCGGTTCGTGCGCCATCCGCGGTCGGGTCGGAGCGCGAGCCGGCGGTGCGCTCGCTGCCGCTGGCGCGGGTGGCAGCGGCGCTGGGGGCTTCGCGATCGCCGGCACCGGGATCGACGGGATCTTGCCGACGACCGGCCGCGGCGCGATCGCAGGCTTGGCTGCCGGTGGCGCGCCTTTGAGATCGTTGACCCGGAAGATCACGCTGTTCTCGTCGCGGATCTCGTCCTTGGTATGGATCAGATCCTCGACCGACAACGTCAGCGTCGCTTCGACGCCATCGCGCATCTCGACGTCACCGGCATCGGGCAGCGGCTGC
>CAZDGY010000391.1:0-6324 GCA_964504685.1 uncultured Kofleriaceae bacterium
CGGCGGCGCAGATGGATTTTCACTGGTTGTTCGTTGCGTTTGCAACTCGAGGACCATCGGCAGCGCGAGCTCCGACCACGACGAGCGCCGCATAACCCGCGGCTTTCCATTCCGCGTCGAGCACGGGCCTCGACCGTTCGAGCTCGCGGCCGGTCGCAGGATCGATCGACACGATCGCACCGGTGTGCGGATTGATCGCGATCGCGACCTCGCAGCTCGCGCGTGAGATCGTCAGTCGTCGCTTTGATCGCAAACGCGTCGAGCCCGTGGCCGCGCGCGTAGTCGCGCAGTGTGCCGAGCCGAACCCCGTCGGAGCTGGGTGGTATCGCGTGCGCGAGGTCAGCTATCGACCAGCTCTGCCCCACGCACCGGCGACCATCGCGAGCGCGGCGAGACCGCAATCGGCTCGCTGCTGTTGCGCCTAGCAGCACGACGAGAGCAGCTCGGTTCATCACAGCAGCAGCAGTAGGATGAGGAGCGCCAACAACACGGCGCCACCGGAGATGCCGATGACGATCACGCTGCCGCCTTTGTAGTTTTGGACTTGCTTGTCCTGGCGCTCGCGCGAGGAATAGCTCGATTCGTCGCTGCGAGGAGTGAATGCTTGAGCGACATGACGGTAACCTCCAATGTCGGCCGGTCTTGCGACGACGACGCCATCGGGTGAACCGCACGCTGCGCGCGCGCCGCCGCACGGTGCGTATACTCGCCAGCGATGCGAGCGCTCGTTTTGTTGACGGTCGCCGCGTGCGCGTCGCCGCAAACGACGCTGCTCGCCGAGCGCGATCGCGACGACATTGCGGCGATGCGCGCGCACGGTTGGCACACGTGGGCGCGAGTGACGCGCGAGTGGACCACCTGTACCGCGAGCGACCAGTTGTTCGGTCGCGCGACGGGGTTTCGCACGCCGCGGCCATTTCGCGTCGGTGAGACGATGGAGCGCGAGCAATTGCCGGTGATGTTCGACGTGCTGTTCGATCCCACCGCGACCGCGCACATTCGCGAGCATCGCCTCGGCGATCGCCATGTGCTCGCCGGGCTCGCGACGTTTCCCGCATTTCCACGCGACGCGATCGCGGTGAAGCTCGAGTGGTATCCCGTCCACGCGCGCGGCCTGACCGCGATGCCGGTGTGGGACGGCGCGGCGATAGACGATGCGCAGCACCCCGACGTCAGCTGGCCGCGTGCGGTCGCGGTCGATCCAGTGCGCGAGGTCATTCCCGCGGGCGAGACTGCTCAGGTCGAGCTCGCAGGCAAGCCGGTCACCGCGCGCGTCGTGTCGCTCGCTGCGTTCGAGCATCACGCGCTGGTCGCGAGCGAGCTGGCCTCGGCGCGCGCAGCGTCACGCGATCCGACGCTCGCGGTCGGCGATTACGTCGCGCTCGTGGCCGCGCACGTCACGACGAAGCAGATCCCGGAGTGGACGTGGGCGACCTACTGGTGGCACGACGAACCGGATGCCGGAGAGTTCGCCGCGGGGCGGACCGACGACGTCCGAGGCGCCGACCGCCACTATCTAATGGACGTCGCGTTCAGCGCGACGACACCGATCGAGCGCGACGGCTCGGCGCACGTGTGCATGAACCCTTGGCTCGAAGCGCGATTCCCGAACGGCGTGCACTCGAATTGCGTCGCGTGTCATCAACGCGCGGTCGTCGGTGCGACCGACTATCTCCCGGTGACGCGAGGCGCGATGCGACCCGACGACCCGTACTTCGCAGGGCGGGCCCAAACCGATTTCATGTGGTCGATCGCACTCGAGGCCAGATGACGAGGTCGCCCTCGCTCGCCGCGCTCGCCAAGACCATCGTCGGCTGTCGCGCCTGCAGCCGGCTCGCGGCGTGCAATCGCGCGGCGGGCAGCGACCCGCCGAAGCGCTTCGTCGGCGAGCGCTACTGGAGTAAGCCGCTCACCGGGTTTGGCGATCCGCACGCGCGCTTGCTCGTCGTGGGGCTCGCACCTGCGGCGCACGGCGGCAACCGCACCGGTCGTGTATTCACCGGCGATCGCTCGGGCGATTGGCTGTTCGGCGGGCTGCATCGCGCCGGCTACGCCAACCAGCCCACGTCGATCGGGCGCGGCGACGGTCTGCAGCTGCGCGACGTGTACGTTTCGGTCGTCGTGCGCTGTGCGCCCCCCGGCAACAAGCCGACACCCGACGAGCGTGACGCGTGCTTGCCATTCCTCGTGCGCGAGCTCGAGCTACTGCCGCGGGTGCGCGCGATCGTCGCGCTCGGTGCGTTCGCATGGGACGGCGTCGTGCGCGCGGCCAAGCAGCTCGGCCACGCCGTCCAGCCCCGGCCTGCGTTCGGTCACGGCGCCGAGGCTCGGCTCGGCCCGTACGCCTTGATCGGCAGCTACCACGTCAGCCAGCAAAACACGTTCACCGGTCGGCTCACCGTGCCGATGCTCGACGCCGTATTCGCCCGAGCGGGCGAGTTGACCTAGCGCAGCTCTTTGCGAATCACGAACCGCAAGCCCGACCACGTCTCGTCGATCGCGCACACCTTGTTGTCGACGAGGCCGGTCGGCAGGATGACTTCGCGCAATAGGTTCTCGGTGACGTCGGTCGCGATGCCCGAGCTGCGTTTCGGCCATGCGATCCATAGGCTCGCCGCGCCGGTCATCCGCTTGCGACAGGTCGCGACGTCGCGCTCGAGCTCGCTGCGTCGCTTCACGAACGCGATGATCAGGTCGAGCGCGCCGGTGCCGAGCGCTCGCCGCATCGTCACGCCGACAGGCAGGGCGCCGAGGGTCGCGCCGAAATCCGCCGGTGCGCGCAGCACCGCGACGACCTGGCCTTCGCGGATGCCGAGCTTCTGCGGCAACGGCGTACCCGAGTAGCCGGAGGTCACTGCGAGCGGACCATCGCGACCCCGGGCGCCGGGCTAATCGTGCCGCCGGGCGGCGAGGCCGGGTGCGTGCTGCGGACGAAGATCGCGCCGACGCCACCACCGCCCGCACCGGAGTTGACGTCGGTCGAGTTGCCCCCGACGCCCGGTGCGCTTGATCGCGAGCCCCCCGAGCCGCTCGCTGCAGCGCTGCCGCCGGGGGTGCCGGGTTGCGCCGGAGCCGCGCCGGCAAAGCCGTTCGAGCCGACCGTGCCCGTCGTCGAATGATCGGAGCTGCCGCCGCCGCCGCCGCCGTTCGCCGCGAGGACGCCGGTGATGCCGACGGTGATAGCTTCGAGCAAGATTCCACCGCCCGATCCGCCGCCGCCGCCGGCGCCGGCATTCGATGCGTTCGTCGGCCCGGGGCTGCCGCCGGCGCCGCCCGCGTTGATCGTTCCGCTCACGCTGATCGTGCCGAGCGCCGAGATCTGCAGTGCGCCACCGCCTCCACCACCGGGAAGCGCCGTGCCTCCGCCGGGGCCGCCACCGCCGCCGCCACTGCCGCCGAGCAACGGCTCGAGACCGATGCTGACGCACGCCACCCCGGCCACCCCGCCTGCGAACATCGTTGTAGATGCGGTCTCGATCCCGCCGGCTGCACCGGCGCCGCCATAGCCACCGCCACCACCGCCGGTATCCGCGCCGGTGCCGACATCACTCGCCCCGGTGCCGCCCGCGCCACAGCCGGCTGCGGGGGTAGCACCGAGCCCGCCGGTGCCCGCGCCAGGTCCTGCGACCCGCTGATCCTTGCCGTACGAGCCGCCCGAGACATCGATCGTGCCAGCGATCGTGACGTCGGTTGCGACGAGGAACACGACCGAGTGCGAGCCGGTGAATTGCGCGGTGCCGGTCACGCTCAGCGACTTCATCGAGAACTCTGCGAGCGTGTTCGAGCCGACCGAATCTGTGTGTTGGTAGTAGCCGATGCCGTTGATCACGCCCGAGCCGGCCGCGCGCGTGATGCCGCCAGAGATCTGGCCGGTGTTGACGTCGAACGTCGTGAGCGACACACCGCTGACCACGACGTCCATTGTCGCGCCGTCGAGATCGCTGGTCGGGATGCCGTTGCTCGGCAACACGATGGCGCAGCGCGGTCCGTTCGCGCTGCACCCGAGCTCGCATTGCGTCTGCCCGCTCAGCGAGCAGGTCTGCGTCCCCGCGTTGCACGTACAGAGATCGAATGCGTCGATCGCCAGGCTGTCTTCGACCCGAGCATCGATCGCGATGCCACCCAACGAGCACGCACCCGCGACGCACGTCTGCGGCGACGGACAGTCCGAGTCCGAGCCGCACGGTGCTCCTTCCGGTGGTACCGCGTGGTAACAGCCGAAGGTCGCGGATAGAGCGACCCACACGTATCTCACCTTGGAAGTATCGCAGATCGGTGAGGAACTCCGGAAGCAGCAAAAAGCTGCCGCGCTCGGCGCTCCCGCCATAGAATCGGGGGTATCGGCGCCTCAACCGCATACAGACAGCTGGCGACGGCCTCTCGGCAACGCGGGCTGCCGGCGATCGGCTTCGAGCTGGTGGCTCCGGCCGAGGTCGAGGTCACACCGGTGGCCGAAACCGCGACGATCGTGCGCTGTTGCGAGCGCGTCGGCGACAAGACGGTCGGCGAGCTCGAGGTCGAGCTGTTCGCCGCCGCTCTGATCATCGATCGCGACGGCATCCTCGCCGAGAAGGCCGATCAGGTGACCGACGACGCCGGCGGACGCGCCCATCCGGCGGTCGCGGTCGAGCTGCCCGGGGTACGTGGCTTTCGAGCGAGCGCGGAGCGCGGCAATGACGTCGAGCTGCCGTATCTCTACGTGCTCGCGATCGCCGGCTCCGATGTCGGCGATGGCGGTGTGCTCATCACGATCCGCTCGGCGCAGCCGACGTGGCCTGCGGCTGATTCGATCCTGCGCACCCTGCGTTTGCTCGATCGTCGCGGCGCGGTCCAGCCGGCGAACGATAGCGAGCTACAGCTGCCACTCGTCGGACTTCCCGAAACTGACAGCTGATTCGCGCTACGGTGCGGCATGCGTTGGCTCGTGCTCGCGATCGTGGTGGGTGACGCTGCGGGCGCGAGCGCTGCGCCGGAGCGTACGTGCTTCGCCGGCAACGAAGTCGTTACGACGGGAGGCAACGTCGATACCTCCGAAGTCGTCGAGACCCGCGAGGTCGACGCTGCCGCCGCCGAGATTCGCTCACACGTGTGGCGGTCGGTCGATCCAGACCGCGACGTCGCGGTGGTCAACAAGGTCGATGCGAAGGCCGCGACGTTCGAGTTTGCTGATCCGAATAGCGGCGCGCCGGGCCACGGCTCGCTGAGCGGCCCGGCGTGGCACTGGACTGCGTATCACGCCGAAGCGCAGCTCACGCCGACCATCAAGCTCGTCAACGACGCCAAGCTCGTCGGCGACGGCTGGATCGTCGACGGCACCGCGGTGGGCGCCGATCCCGCGCGCACGATGCACGTCGCGATGAAGCAATTCGCTTGCGCCGAGCTCGACCAGCGCCGCAAGGCCCTCGATCAACGTTCGGCGAACGCGGTCCACCGTTGCTTCGCGGGCACGCTCGCATCGTTCAAGGACAAGCAGCACACCTCGGGACCCGTGGTGCTCGAACAGATCGTCGACGACGACCGCCACGTTATCGAGCTGCGGCTGCGCCAAGGCTCGCGCCCGGATGCGATCACCTGGCTGCGCATCGACCACGGCGGGATCACCGTCAATAATGCGGGCGGCGTCCATGGCGCCGGTTCGATCGTCGGCGGTCCCGGCGCGTGGATCGAGTACACGTGGCAGAGCCAGAGCAACCCGCCGCTGCACTCGACCGGAACGCTCGGCGGCGCGCACGTCAACCAGACCGCGACGCTAGAGCGCGTCGATGGCACGTTCACGATGCTGCTCGACGCCGACGCATTCGATTGCAAAGAGCTCGCGGCGCGCAAGGCCGCGCTCGCGACGAAGACGAAGTGATCTATGCCAGCTTCGCGCGCGCGTCGTCGATCGCGGTGCGAGCGGCAATGCGCAGCCGCGCGAGGATCGCGAGCTCGTCGGAGGTCGCGACGCGATCAGGCTGGCGGCCCCACCACGCGTCGAGCCAGCGCAGTGCCGCGAACGGCGAAGCAAGCGCGACGCCGGCCGCGACGAACGACAGCGGCGGTGGCAATGCGGCGAACGACAACCAGACCAGCCCGGCGGCCCACAATGGATACACGACGAGCGCGGTGCCGAGCTTGATCGTCGACACCGCGTCCGGATCCGCGGTGCGCGCGACCAGCCGCGGAATGAAATACGGGATCGCGTACAGCGCGAAGCCCGGAATCGCCAGCGGCGCGAGCGCGACGCGCGACGCCCATCGCGCCATCGGCTTGGCGGGGCGAGCGCGCAGCTGAGCATCGCGCATACCGAGTCGAGTCAGCTCGGCATAGTACGCGTCGACCTTC
>CAZDGY010000392.1:0-6323 GCA_964504685.1 uncultured Kofleriaceae bacterium
TGGATAGAGCGCCGGGCTTCGAACCCGTAGGTCGGGCGTTCGAGTCGCCCCGGACTCACTGAAAACTGAAAGACGCGCAGCAGCAAATCGGGGGCGTAGCTCAATGGTAGAGCATCGGACTCTTAATCCGCTGGTTGACGGTTCGAGTCCGTCCGCCCTCACTGAATTCTCGGCATAGCGCGTCGAACGCGGCGCGTTAGACCGTCAACGTTGACTCGTAGCCTCCCGGCTCGCGCCGAGCGACGGATGGAGTTCCCGCGCCTTGCGATGCTCCGGCGTTGGCACGCCTCGTGGAAATAGTGGCGAAATGGCCGACCAGACCCTGAAGATCCTGATCGTCGACGACGACCGAAGGGTCGCGGCCGCTCTGGAGCGCGCGCTCCGCAAGCACAAGGCCGTGGTCGAGACCGACTCGGCCGCGGCGGCGCGGAGGTTGCGCGAAGGCCAGTGGTTCGACGTGGTGCTTTCGGACAATCAGATGCCAGAGGTGACCGGCCTGCAGCTGCTCGAGTTGGCTCGCCGGATGCCGGACCCGCCGATCTTCGTGCTGATCTCGGGCGACGACAATCTCGGCCCGAACGAGGCCGACGCGATGCTCGCCAAGCCGTTCAAAATGGACGAGCTGAGCCGCCTGATTACCGCGATGTCGGAGCGAAAAGCGAAGGCGCCCACGCAGCCGATCGGCCGCGACTCGATGCGACAAGTGGCCTGACGGGCCGCGCGTTATCGGAGTCTCACGACGCGCGCGCCGCCGGGATCCGCGTTCGCGGGGAGACCCTGATCGCATGAGAGCAGCTCTCACGTTCCACTGTTCGGAGGAGTGGTGGTCTGCGGACATCGCCTCCGATGTCCTTTTTGTGGCGCTACAAGACCGCGATCATGACCGCGGCGAGCCGCCCTTGTCGAGCACCTCGCGCAGGCGCTGAAGCAGCTCCTCTCGGGTGAACGGCTTGGTGAGGTAGGCCTCGCCGGCACCCAACATGCCGTGGTCGACGATCGCGGTGGCGGTGTACCCGGACATGAACAACGTCTTGAGCTGCGGGCGGAGCACGAGCGCACCCTCGGCGAGCTCGCTACCGCTCATGTTCGGCATCACGACGTCGGTCAGCAGTAGGTCGATGTGCCCGGGATGTTCCTCGCACAGACGCAACGCGTGCGCGGCATCCAACGCCTCTAGGACCTGATAGCCGTGCCGCTCGAGAATCCGCCGGAGCGCCCGCCTGACTTGGACCTCGTCCTCCGCGAGCACGATCGTCTCCGTCCCATCGACGACGGACAGCGGAGCCGGCTTCGCGATGACCTGATGCGCCTCTTCGGTCCGCGGGTAGTAGATCTTGAACGCGGTGCCGTGACCCGGTTCGCTGTAAATCCACACGAAGCCGCCGGACTGCTTCACGATCCCGTACACCGTCGACAAACCGAGGCCGGTGCCTTTACCCGCAGCCTTGGTCGTGAAGAACGGCTCGAAGGCGCGCGAGCGCGTCGCCTCGTCCATGCCGACGCCGGAGTCGCTCACCGTTAGCGACACGTAGCTTCCCGGCGGAACCTCGGCGAGCTTGTTCAGGCCGTAGTCGGCCCCGAGCTCGACGTTCGCGGTCTCGATCGTGAGCCGGCCACCCGTTGGCATCGCGTCACGGGCGTTGACGACCAAGTTCAGCAGCACCTGTTCGAGCTGACTGGGATCGGCGCGAATGTGACCGAGGTGCTCGCCAAGGTGAAGCGCGAGGTGGACGTCCTCGCCGACAACGCGTCGGATCATGAGGTGAAAGCCACGTACCGTGGCGTTCAAGTCGAGCACCACGGGGTGCTGCCGTTGGCGACGACTGAACGCGAGCAACTGCTGGGTCAGGCTCGCCGCGCGCTTCGCAGCTCCGATGATCGCCGCGACATCCTCGCGCCCGCGTTCGTTGAGGCCACCATCCTCTGCCACGAAGCCCGCGTAGGTCGTGACCACGGCGAGGATGTTGTTGAAGTCGTGCGCGATCCCGCCGGCGAGTCGACCGACGGACTCCATCCGCTGCACGGCGCGCATTTGGTTTTCGAGACGGCGGCGTTCCGCGAAATCGACGATCGCGAGGACGACATTTCCGAGATCGGCGTGGTTGTCGGGGATCGTCGCGGACAGCAGCACGTTCACGACGTGTTTGTCCGATGTCTCGATCTCGACCTCGCGTTCGAACGAGCTCTTGCGAAGTGCGATCGTTTCGACGATCTCGTCCCACACGCTGCTCGGCCCCGCCCCGCGACTGGCGATGAACGCGCCCAGTTGCTCGAGCGTGGCCACCGCGAGCATTCCTTTCGCCGCCCGATTCGCCGCGACGACGCGAAGCTGTTGTGCCTCTCGGGTTACCGAGTCCGAGCTCGAGCGCAGCCACGCGCGTACGTCGGCTCGGGCTTCTGGCGGAACCGCGTCGATCATGGCCCCGACGCACGTCAGGTCGACCTCGATGATCCCGACAGACGCGGATTCAAAGATGCTGCGATAGCGGCGCTCTTCACGCGCGAGCGCGCGCTCCGCGTCGACGCGCTTTCTCCGGTTGTCGACTTCCCCAAGCTCTCGACCAACCGCGGCGCACAGCCGAGTGATCTTCCCCTTTACGAAGTAGTCGCGCGCTCCGAGGCGCATCGCTTCCACCGCGCGGTCCTCGCCGAGGACGCCTGAGACGAAGATCACGGGAACCTGGGGCGCGACCGAGCGCAGGATCTCGAAGGCCTGAAGGCCGGAGAAGTCCGGCATCGAAAAGTCCGAAATCACGAGGTCCCACGGTTGCCGCAAGGCGTCGCGGAGCGTGCCTTCGGCGTCAACGCGATGCGACTCGACTGCGTATCCGCCGCGCGTCAGCTCGCGAATCAGCAGGATCGCATCGTCTTCTGAATCTTCGACGAGCAGTATCCGTACGCTCCGTCCCGACATCCCGCCGTCGCCCATGTGGTGCGGTCATTATAGTCGGTCGTAGCGCCTTGGCTAGATCGTGAAGAAGAACGTGGCCCCTACGTCGGGCTCACCCTTAGCCCAGATCCGGCCGCCGTGGCGCGCGATCACCCGCTGCACGGTCGCGAGGCCCACGCCGGTGCCCTCGAAGTCGGCCGCATTGTGAAGGCGTTGGAACGGCCGGAACAGCAGCTCTGCGGACTGCATCTTGAATCCGGCACCGTTGTCACGAACGTAGTAGACGCGCTGGCCGTCGCGCAGCGCGGTCCCGAACTCGATGCGACCCCGCGCTCGCTTGCCGGTGAACTTCCACGCGTTCCCGAGCAGATTCTCTAACGCCGTTCGCAACAGCCCGGGGTCACCACGGACGACCACGTCTGCGGCGACGACGGTCTCGACGCGGCGATCCGAGTGGCGAGCGGCGAGGTCATCGAGGACCGACCGCACGACCGCGCTGAGGTCGACCGTCTCTCTTCGCAGCTCGCCGGATGCCACCCGCGACAACCGCAGGAGATCCTCGATCATCGCGGTCATGCGTTCGGTAGCGTCGACAATTCGCCGGACATGCGCACGCCCGGTCTCGTCGAGCCGCTCGGAGTAATCCTCAACGAGGATGGTCGAGAACCCGTTGATCGATCGCAACGGCGCCTGCAAGTCGTGCGACACCGAGTAGCTGAACGCTTCGAGCTCGCGGTTCGTCGCCTGCAGCTCGAGGTTCGCTTGCTCGAGCCGTTCGGCCATTGCAGCGCGGGTCTCGGCGAGCTCTCGCGCTCCTCGCGCTTCTTCCGCTTCGTGCTCGCTGCGCAGCAACTGCTCTCGTATGCGGCGGTGTTCGTCCTCGAACTGCTTTCGGCGGATCTGTGCTTGGACCCGGGCTTTCAAGACGTCGAGCCCACTCGACTTCGAGATGAAGTCGTCCGCTCCGACCGCGAGCCCGTCGATCATCGCATCGCGCCCGTCGAGCGCGGTCAGCATCACGAGCGGAATGTCTCGGACGATCGGCGCACTCTTGATCCGCCGGCACGTATCCGCTCCCGATAGGCCGGGCATCATGCGATCGAGCAGGATGCAGTCCACTTGCTGGACCGCGAGCAGCTCGATCGCCTCTTCACCCGAGCCGGCCAGTACGACGTCGTAGCCTTCGTCGCGCAGCTGATCGCCTAGCTCGTTGAGATACGTCGGACTGTCGTCGACCGCGAGGATCCGCTTCGGACCGAGCGAGCTCGTGGCACCCGCAAGTTGCTCGCCCGAGGCGGCGCGCAAGACCGCAGCGACGCGCGCGAGGATCACGTCGAGGTCCGACTCCTTGCGGACGAACGCATCGGCGCCGGCGTCGAGCGCGCGGAGCTCGGCGTCTTCATCTTCGGAGCCGGTGAGCAACACGCACGGCGTGGTCCGCAGCACCGGGTCGAGGCGGATCCGACGGACGACTGACGTGCCGTCCATCTCGGGCATGGCGCCGTCGACGACGATCACCGCCGGCTTGCGCGCAGCGGCGAGGCGCAGCCCTTCCGATCCGTTGCTCGCGCCGACCGTCGTATAGCCCGCGCTGGTCAGGGCTTCGGATAGCGTCGTCCGATAGGTCGGGCTGTCATCGATCAACAACACGAGTCGGTTGGCCGCGGTGCGTTCGCTGAACACGAGCTCGCGAATACGCGCGAAGAGGAACGTCGTGTCGTAGGGCTTGCCGACGTAGTCGTTGGCGCCGGTGCGAAGACCGCGAATGCGATCCTTGACCTCCGCTTCGGTCGACAGCATCAGCACCGGGAGGGCCGCGAGGCTCGGGTTGGTCCGGATCTCGGCGAGCAGCGTGACGCCATCGCCATCGGGGAGGCGGACATCAAGGATCGCGGCGGCGATCGACTCCACTGCAAGTGCGACGCGCGCTTCGGCCAGCGTGCCGACTGGAATTGCGGAGAATCCCACTGCCTCAAGCGATTCTGCGAGGTCCATCCGCACCGTCAGACTGTCGTCGACGACGAGGATCGTCGTCATCGCTCGACCTCGGGATGCTCGGTCAATCGCGCGATCGCCTGACCGATCTCGTGCAGAGGTAGCACCTGCTGCGCGGCACCGAGCACCGCGGCCTCGCGCGGCATGCCGTAGACGATCGAGGTTGATTCGTCTTGCGCGATCGTGCTGCCACCTGCGCGCCGGATCGCGAGCAGCCCCGCGGCGCCATCGCGCCCCATGCCGGTGAGCAGACACGCGACCGCTCGCTCGGCGTACGACGCCGCGATCGATTCGAACAAGACGTCGATCGACGGGCGGCAGTGATGGCGCTCGGGCCCCGAGTCGAGACGCAGGCGGCGCCCTTCGATCACGAGGTGGCGGTCGGGAGGTGCGAACCAGAGTTGTCCGGCCTGTGCTTCGATCCGATCGCCGTCGGCGACGACGCGCATCCGCCGTGACGTGCGTTCGCTCAACCACTCCGCGAACGCGGTCGCGAACGGGGCGCCGATATGAAGCACAACGACGATCGGCGTCAGCACGCCGTGCGGGATCGCGGCGATCACTTCGGCGAGAGCCGCCGGCCCACCGGTCGATGCGCCCAACGCGATCAGCTCCGGTCGTCGACTTGCTCCGATCGCAGGCGGCGGAACCGTGCGCGTCGTGCCACGGCCATAAGCGGCGAGCCGTGCGCGCGGATGCGTAATCACTCGGATCTTTGCGACCATCCGCACCGCCGACAAGAACCGCTGCTCCCACTCGTCGTCGCCGTCGCCGGGTTTCTCGAGCACGTCGACCGCCCCGGCCGCGAGCGCTTCATACGTATCGAACAGCTCACCGCGGTTGAACGACGCTGAGACGATCAGAATCGGCGTCGGGTGATGCGCCATGATCTGCTCGGTCGCGGCGAGCCCGTTCATTTCGGGAAGCGCGAGATCGAGCGTCACGACGTCGGGCCGTAGCGCCGCGGTGAGGTCCACCGCGCCACGACCGTCGCTCGCCTCGCCGACGACGGTGAAGTCCGCGGCGCTGCCGAGGATCTCCACGAGCCGCGCGCGTACGGTCGCCGAGTCGTCGACGACGAGCACCCGGATCATCGGTGCACCAACCGGTCGATCATCGCCAGTAGCGCCACTTGGTCGAAGTCACTCTTCACGACATAGCCTTGTGCTCCGACCGTAACGCCGCGCTTGCGGTCCTCGGGCGCGTTGCGCGACGTCACGAGGATCGCGGGAATACCGGCGAGCTCGCGCCGCGAACGCAGCTCCGAAATCAGCGTGAACCCGTCCATGCCCGGCATCTCGACATCGACGAGCAGCAGCGCGTATGAGTTGCGAGCCAGGCGTTCCAGCGCTTCCTCGCCCGAGGTCGCGACCTCGACTGCATAGCCGGCCGATTCGAGGATGCTCTGCTCGAGCATGCGCGTGGTGAGCGAATCGTC
>CAZDGY010000393.1:0-6315 GCA_964504685.1 uncultured Kofleriaceae bacterium
CTTCGCGGGCTCGCCGCCGCGCACGAACGCCTCGGCCCGGATGGCCGGCCGTTGCCGGTCGTCCATCGCGACGTGTCACCGCACAACGTGCTGCTCACGACGCGCGGCATGGTCAAGCTGATCGACTTCGGGCTCGCGCTCGCACCCGATCGCCCGCAGGAGACGACCGAGCAGGGCATCGTCAAAGGCAAGATGTCGTACCTCGCACCGGAGATCGTCGCCGGAGGTCGACCGGTGCCGGGCAGCGATCAGTTCGCGTGCGGCTCGGTGTTGTGGGAGGCGCTCGTCGGTCGCAAGCTGTTCGAAGGCGCGACCGACTTCGAGACGTACACGCGGTTGCGCGATTGCATGGTCCAGCCGCTGCGGCCGCTACGGCCGGACGTGCCACCGCCGTTCATCGCGATCATCCAGCGCGCACTGTCGGCGAACGTCGACGCGCGGTTCCCATCGACGCGGGAGATGGCGCGTCAGGTCGGCACCGTGCTCAAGAAGGTCCAGCTGCGCAAGGATCTCCATACCGTGCTCGCGCGCAGCGTCGTCGAGGCGCGTGAAGGGATGGGGCTCGGACCGCGCACCGGCGATCCGTCGACCGCGACGCCGATCGCCTCGATCGTCCCCGACGACACGCCGCGGATCGAGCTCGCGCCCAAGCCGGAGCTCGGCACGCTCGAGAAGCTGCGCAGCCTGCGCCACAAGCTGCCGTTCTTCGGCCGCAAGCGCGGCTAGCAGCTATTCGATCCCGCCCTCGACGCCGGTTTCGGTCTCACCCTCGTCTTTCGGCACCGGGCGAACGTAGATGTCATCGACGCGCCAATCGTCCTGCTCGCGGCGCAGCACGATGCGGTAGCGCACGCCGTTCTCGTCCCAGCGCAGCTCCGCGCGGTCGTTGCCCGGCGTGTCGATGTTGCTCGACGTGATCCGTCGCCCGAGGCCGGACAAGAACCCCTGGATCTGATGCGTGAGACCATCCCGCCGTCGCTCGGTGAGCACGCCGAGCACCGCGCCGATATCGCGACGCTCGATCGCGTCCGCGAAGATCCGCACCGCATCGATCGGATAGCGCGCGTGCGATCGGCTGACCAGCTCGGAATCGAGCCGCCAGTTGCGACCCTCGCGCTCCACTTCGACGCTCTTGCCGTCCGAGTAGCGCACGAGCGCTCGCTCGCCTACGTCCGGCGTGCCTTTGAGGCTGTCCTCGAGCTCTTGCGCCTGGCGCGCTCGCTCGGTCTGCGTCTGCTTCCACTGCGTCGCGAACTCTTCGAAGCTGACCTGCTTGCGCGCATCGCCGGCGAGCAAGTCGTACGCGGCATGCGCGTCGTTCGAGCGCAACGCGGCGATATACGTGCGCACGCCGTCGGACGCAGGGGCGCGCGGGCCGGTCGGGCCACCGCAGGCGGCGAGGGCTACTACGAACGAGGCGAGTCTCACGCCGCAAGAGTAGCGTCAGGGGATTAGCAAAGCCAACCGATGCCCTGGGCTTCGGCTAGCCGTGGGTATTCGCGCAGCGGAAGTTTCCGCCCGCAGCCGCCGCGGCCTGTTTTGGCTTCAGCGTGCGGAGCTTGGTCGCCGCGAGCTTGAGCTTCTCTGCTTTCTGCTTGGCGTCTCTAGCGCGTGACTTCTTCATGGTCGGAGAGCGGCTGCACGCTTCGTGCCCTCACCCTCTCGAGCCGCATCAGGACCTTAGACGCAGCCTCGGGGCGCCCTTCACTTTGTGTGTGATCACTTGATGGCCAGCTCGCGCGAGTCGGGCACCGGATACGAAGGCGTCCATATGCGTACACCTCCGACATCTGACAAGACAATCGTATTGCGGCGCGGGCTGACCGCGACCTCGACTGCGCGTCCCAACGTGATCAGATGGCGCAAGGTCCGAATGTCCCAGACACGTGCGGTACCGTCGCGACTGGTCGTAACGAAGAGCCGGTTGGAGATGAAGCCGCCTTGCTGCACGATCCCGAGATGTCCGTCGAGCGTGCCGACCCGAGCGAGCGTCGCCGAGCTCCAGACGACCGGCGAGATGCCACCAAGTCCGACGATCTGCTCGCCGTCTGGGCTGAGGCGCACGCCGTAGAGCGGGCCGTTTCCTTCGAGCGAACCGATCAGCGCCCCGCTCCGATCGTCCCAAATCCAAACGTGTTGATCGTACCCGGACGCGAGCACCCGGTGACGCGCGCGATCGAATTCGAAGACGCCGGAGAGCGCTTGCTTGCCGGCGGGCATCACGAGTCGGCGATAGCCCGCATCGACGTCTTGGAGCGAGAGCGTCGCGGTTCCCTCGAACGTGCTTACGATCAACCGGCCATCGGGGTACGCGGCAACATCGATGATCTCGGCGGGATACGGATCGAACGTCGTGACGATCGTGCCGCGTTGCGGGTCCCACCTCCGCAGCACCTTGTCATGGCCACCGGTGGCCACGAAGCCGATGCGGTCGAAGGCGACCGTGTTGACCACGTCGGGATGAGGCAGTACGCGCAGCAGCTCGCACGTCGACGCTGACCAAATGCGTACCGATCGGTCCTCGTCGCGACTCGCGCTCGTCGCGATGTAGCGTCGATCGGGGCTCCATGCCAGCACGGCGATCGGATACGGCACCGCCGCCTGGCACTTCACGCGTTGTAGATCGCGCTCGGTCACAACGAGATCACCATTCGGGGCGACGACGGCGAGCGCGCTTGCGTCTGGGGCGTACGCGATTGGAGGAATCTGTTCATCTAACGCGACGCGCGCGGCCGGCGCCGGTCGTAGCTCGATCGCTGCCGACACGTCCCACAAGTCGGCGCGTCGATCCCAGGAGACGGTGACGAGCTTCGTGCCGTCGGGCACAAATGCTATCGCCGCGATCACGTTCGTGTGATCCGACAACTCGCCAAGCGCGATCCCACCTGCTGCTGCCCACAGTAGCGCGGTGCCATCGACTCCACCGGTCGCGATCAGCGACCCATCCGACGAAAACCTCACAGCATTAACGCCGGCTCGGTGTCCAGCGAGAGTGGCGACCAGCTTGCCGGTGGCGGCATCCCACAATCGAGCCGTGCCATCGCTGCTCGCGCTCGCGACGATGTGTCCATCCGGCGAGAACGCGACCATCTGGATCGACTGCTGGTGAGCACTCTTGATTGTGAGCTTCGTGCCGTCGGCGTGGAGGATATCGAGCTCGCCCTCGGGCGTGCCGGTCGCGACGGTCGCCCCGGTCGGGTCGACGGCGCCGCAGTAGTTGGGGGCGAAACTGGATTGCGCGATCGTCGCGAGCGTCCGCGCATCGCGCAGCACTACCGTCCCGTATTCGTCCCAGCTCGCCACCCGCAGACCATCGGCGGAGAACTCCCCGGTGGTCTGTTCGCGGTTGCCGCGAAGATCGGCGACCGGCGTGCCGCCGGTCAGGTCGAACAGGCGCGCGGTCCCCCGAGCACCTGCCGCGAACACGCGCGTGTCGTCGAGCCCGAAGCTCACCCGCTCGATCGGCGCTGGGACGGGCAAGATCATGTCGCGCGCGTGCTCGAGGTCCCGGATGTGGACGCTTGGATCGCGTCCCGCGGCGGCGACGAGCTTGCCGTTGCCGCTGAACGCGATGGTCAACGCCGGCCCTTCGAGTTGGATCGTCGCGATCGTCGCACCGGTCTTCGTGTCCCACACGCGGGCAGTACCATCGGCGCTCGCTGTCGCGACCTTGCTCCCATCGGGGCTGACTGCCACGTCCCACAACTTGTCGCGATGACCGACGAACGTGTGAATCCGTGCACGCGTAGTACGAAAGCTCTCCTCCATCATCAGTTGGATGCCTTCCCCCCTGACGCCCATCCGCCACGCTTCGACGAGCGGACCGAGCGCGCCGAGCCTGTCGCCCTGAGTCTCGAGCAGCCGGCCACGCTCGAGCGTCGAATCGCGCAGCAATCCCTCGGTCTCGGACCTCGACGCTTCCGCCGCTGAGTACGCGCGCCACAGGAACACGACGAACACCGCCGCGATCCCGAGCGCGCTAGTTATCATTGCGCGACGGATCCGGCGGCCGCGCAACGAGTCGCTCACGCTCGCATCACCAAACGCGGCTTCGGCGGGCGTTAGCCCGTCGGGATGGCGCTTGCGCCACACCTGGTACTCGGCGAGTGCGTCGCCGCGCCACAGCAGGCCGCGTGCGCGACCGCGAGCATCCCATTGCCGCGACGCGGCGCGAAGCTGTTCGTGAAAACGCGAGCCCTCGGCGTCTTCATGGCGCCATTCGATGAGACGCGGCCACGCGCCAAGCAGCGCCTCGTGCACGATCTCGATCACCGCACCGCCTTCGGCCTCGGACGTGACGACGAGGCGCGATTCGATCAACCGCTCGATCACCCGCTCCGCCTCGGCGCTGGCGCCGAGCAACGCGACAAGCTCCGCGCGGGCGAGCACCGCACGCGTGCCTTCGGAGGTGGTCAGATGGCGAAACGCTTTGCGCACCAGCGCGCGCTCGGGTTGCGGTAGCGCGTCGACCGTCTCGTCGGCATGGCGCGCGAGCGCACCGGTCACGCCACCGATCGCGTCGTACGCCTTCTTCGGCATCTGATGGAAGTGGCGATCGCGCAGCTCCCACCAGCGCGTCGCGGTAAAAGAGATCAGCGCAACTGCCGCGGGCGTATCGCCCGCCTCTTCGACGATGCGAGCGGGCAATTGTGGATCGTCGAGCTCGTAGCCGGCGCGGCGCAAAGGCTCGACGATGATCCGTTCGAGCGCGGCAGGCGCGAGCGGTCCGACGAGCTGCAATCCGCGAGCGAGCGCGAGATCGAGCCCGGGCAGCTGTTGCGCGCGGATCAAGAAATCGTCGCGCAGCGTGATCGCGACGCGGATCAGATCGTCGACGGTCGGCGCGAGCAGCAGGTTGATGAACCGCGCGCGTTCCGCTGAGCTCGCTCCGAGCGTGAACAACTCTTCGAATTGATCGACGACGATCAACAGGCCGCGTTCGCGCGTGGCTTCGCGCAATCGCGCAATCCCGTCGTCGTCGTCGGCAGTGATCGCGATTCCTATGCGGGCGAGCTGGCCCAATAGATGCGCGAGCGGGGCGCGGCCGGGTCGCGTGGTCGCGACCAGCCAGCCGTCGAACGCCGGCGCGACACCGGCATGGACGAACGAGCTCTTGCCGACGCCCGACGGGCCTACGATCGCGACGAACGGCTCGAGCTTGAGCCGATTGACGACGATGTCGGTTTCTCGCTCGCGGCCGAAGAACCCAGCAGCGTCGCTCCCGGTGTAAGACGCGAGGCCCTTATACGGACTCTCCTCGCTCGAGCCGTGGTCCGCGTCGCTATCGTCGCTAAACAGCTGATCGCGGAACCAATCCCATAGCGTGTCGTCGCGATGCTCGAAGTTGTGCGGAAGCGACATCAAGCGAGCGCTCGCACGTGACGGCCCCGCGAGCAGGAACAGCTGATCGGTGTGACCCGGGATCGCGAGCTGGACTTGCATGAGTGGCCACGGCGCGAGCAGCGGCGTGCCGTTCGCGTCGATGACAACGGGCTGGCCCTCAGGCAACGCGCGCGCGAGTTGCACGTTGCGCCGAGCCCCGGTGCGCGTGCCCATCCAGACCTCGCTGGCCAAGCCGCGCGGCACGACGACTTGGTAGTCGTCGAGAAACGCGATCGCACGGAGCAGCGACGCGATCACCGGCAACTCGCGCGCGATCGACTGAATCGCGGCCTCTTCACTCACTTCGCCGAGCGCCTCCGCGAGCGTGCCCTGAAGCGCTGGCGCGAACGCGTGTGGTCCGGGCGTTGGATGCAGCAGGAGCGCGAGCTCGGGGATGGGATACGTATCGGGCAGCCGCGCGAACGGCTTGGTCAGCTCCTCGGCGAGCGCGATCCACCCGGCGGGCGTCAGGCCTTGGCGGCGCAAGTCGCGCAGTAGATCTCGCGCACGGGGCGAATCCTGCGACGCGCCACTGCCGACGCGGGTTCGGCATGCAAGTGCGAGAATGCCGACGTACCACGCCGAGATCCGAACGATCCCTCGCATTGCCTCGCGCGCTTGGTGCGCGTTCTTGGCGGCGTCGTAACCGGCGACCGC
This sequence comes from uncultured Kofleriaceae bacterium, assembly GCA_964504685.1. Classification (GTDB taxonomy): domain Bacteria; phylum Myxococcota_A; class Polyangia; order Haliangiales; family Haliangiaceae; genus JABFXX01. The sequence goes on from CAZDGY010000393.1 coordinate 6,040, forward strand.
ATCGGCGATCGGCTGCGGGGCGTTCGAGAGCGCTTGCACGCGGAGCTCTTCGTCGAGCTGCGGCAACTCGATCGTCGTCGAGCCAATGCCGGCGGCATCGCGGAACGCCTGAGCGAGCTCGAGCACGTTGCCGAATCGGTCGCCTTGCTTCTTGGCGAGAGCGCGGGCGATCACAGCATCGAGCGCTGGCGGAAATCCATCGCCGAGCGGCGCGACCTTACCTTTTGCGTGTGCACGCGCGACCTCCATCACCGTCGTGCCCGGGAACGCGAACCG
>CAZDGY010000394.1:0-6308 GCA_964504685.1 uncultured Kofleriaceae bacterium
TGAACGTGCCGACGGCGGTGAGGATCAGCGTGCTCGGCGCTCTCACTTGGCCAAAGGTGAACGCCTGGAGGGCAACTTCACCGGCCGTATCGGTGCTGCACCCGGTGACGACGTGCCACAAGTCGTGGGTCTGACGCATCCGTTGAATGACGTACTGCGCGCGGGGATCGCGGATGTCGGCGGGCGGCTCGTCAAACACTTCGGGGGTCAGACCGCGCGAGCGCAGGAAGTGCGCGTAGGCGTGACCGAGCGTGCCATCCGGTAGCGCTGCGAGTGCATCGAGGTCGATCGTCTTCGAGTTGATCTCGCGATGTTCGGCGTACAGCTTCTGCCCGCGCGGATCGGAAAAGAACCCATCGAGCCGGCGAGCGGTCGTCCCGGCGTTCGCATAGCTGCTGAACACGAGGACCTCATCCGTGCGCTGGGGATCGGCGGCAACCACCGCGAGCGCTTTGAGGGCGCGGCGCCAGCGGGTCAGCGGCGGCAGCGCGGCGATATCGCCGAGCCCGGCAGCGACCGGGCCGGTAGCGGCAGCGACCGGGGTAGGAGCGGCAACAACGGCGCTGGTCCCGGCGGCGACAGGAAGAGAACGGGCAGTGGCATTCAGGTTAGTAGCGGTAGCAGTGGCGGACATGGCGACCTCCTGGTCTTGGCGTCCGTTATTGTCACGTTGATAATAAGTTGTTCGTCGTTATTGTCAAGGTGCCAATAACTATTGTCAGGTACAAATAGCCATGCCCCGGATCCCCAAGATTCCTAAGCTGTTTCGCCGCAATAAGCCGAAGCCTCCGCGCCGGCGCAGGTCGCCCGAGCTTGCGCGCACCGAGTTGCTCGATGCCGCGGAGCGGGTGTTTGCCGAGCTCCAACCGGATCAAGTCGGGCTCAAGGAGATCGCTGAGGACGCGGGAGTAAGCCACGCGCTGATCACCCACTACTTCGGCACGTATGCGGGTCTGATCGAGGCGGTGTTCGAGCGCAGGAATCGCGTGTTGCGCGAGCAGATCATCGAGGGGCTAACGATGCCGGGTGCACTGACCCGCGCCGGCGAGCTGCTCGGCATGTTGTGGACCGCGCTCGAGGATCCGATCCACGTCCGACTCATGCGCTGGGTGATCGCGAGCGAGCGACCGAACGCATCGCATGCGTTCGCGTTTCAGGATCATGGGCTCCAACAGGTCGCGCGCCGCGTCGCCGCGTCGCTCACGACGAAGCCGTCGGCAGAGATGATCGATCGCATCGAGGTCACGTTGATCACGGCGGTCGCCGCCGCGTACGGCTACGCGACGAGCAAGTACGCGCTCGCCGCCGCGGCCGATCGGCCGGTGTCGCGTGCGCTCGATCACCGCGTGCGCGACACGCTCGCGTCGATGGTCCAGCATCAGCTGCGGGCCGAGCTCGCTGCGCTCACGCTGTAGAGCTGTCGGGGAGGGCGGCGGCTGGCGGCGGCAGGGAACGCCGAGATAGCGGCGGCAGAGAACGCAGAGGCTGGCGGCGGCAGCGGCAACGAACGCGACGATGGCGCGTCAGCGGTCTGCTAGGCTTTGTAGATGACTTGGTTTGCGGAGCAGCGCCGGTGGCGCGGAATCGTCGCGGCGGTTGGGCTGGCGGCCACGATCGGCGGCGGCACTTGGTGGTGTCGGCGCGCCGCGGACGATAGCGATGGGATGCAGCAAGCTCGCATGCAAGCGCACGAAATGCGCTCGCGGTGGCCCGAGATCCACATCCAACATCGCGCGAGCGAATCGACGGTCCTCCGGCCCTACCGCCATCCCGAGTTCCCAGGCTCGAGCGACCGCGAGCTCGCGCGCTGGGAAGTCGAGGTCGTGCCACCGTCGCTCGTGGACAGCACGCTCGCCCGCCTCGCGCGCGATCCCGATGTCACCGAAGCGTTCGTCGCCCCGCAAGCCTCGCTACCAAGCGAGCTGAACGAGCCGGAGATCCGCCGCGACGGCGACAGCTGCCCGATCAAGACGCCGGAGTATCACGAGCATCAGGGCTACCTCGAAGCAGCGCCCGGCGGCGTCGACGCGGTGTTCGCGTGGCACCAGGGGATCCGCGGCGCCGGCGTGTGGTTCGCCGACATCGAAGGCGCGTGGAACACATCGCACGAGGACTTGCCCGGCTCGCGCATCACCGTGCTCGCGACGCAGATGACCGGCGTGAGTTGGCGCGCGCATGGCACCGCAGTGCTCGGCGAGGTCGTCGGCAGCGATAACGGCAAAGGCGTGATCGGTATCGCGCCGGATGTCGAGCGCGTGTTCGTCTCACCGATCGCTCGGACCAATGTCGCCGAGGCGATCGATCGCGCCGCCCGGCAGTTACGCGCTGGCGATGTGCTGTTGATCGAGCTGCAAAGCACGGGCCCGCGTGGTCGCTATCTGCCGGTCGAATACTGGGACGACGTGTTCGACGCGATTCGCGCCGCGACCGATCGCGGCGTCGTCGTGATCGAAGCGGCGGGCAACGGCGGCGAGGATCTCGACAACCGTCGCTACGATGGCAAGTTGTCGCGCAGTGGTCGCGACTCCGGCGCGATCCTCGTCGGCGCAGGCGCACCGCCGCGCGCGGGTTTCACCGACCGCGAACGGCTCGATTTCTCGAACTATGGCAGTCGGCTCGATGTCCAAGGCTGGGGCCGCAAGGTCGCGACGCTCGACTACGGCGATCTGCAGGCGTGTGACGGCGGCGTCGATCGCCATTACACCGGCGAGTTCGCCGGCACATCGAGCGCATCGCCTATCGTCGCGGGCGCCGCGATCCTCGTCGAAGAACGCGCCAAGAACGAGCGCGGTCGCGTGCTGCCGCCGCGCGAGCTCCGCGAGTTGCTGAGCCGCACCGGGACGCCGCAAGTGCGCGAGAACCAGCAGCCGATCGGCCCACGCCCCGATCTCGCGCGAGCGCTGCACGAGCTCGATCGCACGCAGTGACCGCGGTTACGGCGTCGGCCCGTGATCGTGCCGGTGAGCTCGCAGCCCTCAGCGGACAGATCGGTATCGCACGTCCACTCGAGGTGCCAGTTGTTGTCGCAGTTGGGGTTCGTCGTAATGTAGTGGCCGGCATCGACGCCGGGCGTTAGTTGAACGCGACGTCGTTATCGATCTCGTACGGGCCGGGTCGGCACAAATCACCGGCGGCGATGGGTGGCTGTCCTCTACGAAGCAGCCACCCATCACCGCGGCGACGGCACAGGCGCAACCCACGTGCCCCAAACTGAAACTAAGCGAAGCATCTGGAGTCGTGACTCCAGCTTCTTCGCCAAGGTTAATCGCGGGGTAAGCGTGCCGACTCTTGCCAGCGCGCTGTCTCAGGCCTCCGTGCTGGAGGGCCGTCGGACTATGGATTCGGCCATCCTTGCCGCGCCGGACGGCCGAGCGTTCGATCGTCCTCAGGCCTGATACAACCAGACCCGGAGCAGCGATAGCAGCTGGTCGGTATCCACCGGCTTCGTGATGTAGTCGCTCGCGCCGGCTTCGAGAGCTTTCTCGCGATCGCCCTTCATCGCCTTCGCGGTCAACGCGATCACCGGCAGGTTGCGCCAATCGGAGCGCTCGCGGATCCGCCGCAACGCCTCGTAGCCGTCCATCTCCGGCATCATGATGTCCATCAGCACGATGTCGATGCTCGCGTTCTCTTCGAGCTTCGCGAGCGCACTGCGGCCGTTCTCGGCGTACTGCACGTTCATCTTGTGGCCCTCGAGCAGTGAGGTCAGCGCGAAAATGTTGCGCACGTCATCGTCGACGACCAACACGGTGCGATCTGCTAGATGCGGGTCGCACTTCGCGAGCCGACGCAGGACGCGCTGCTTGCGCTCCGGCATGTTCGCTTCGACCCGATGCAAGAACATCGCGGTCTCGTCGAGCAAGCGTTCCATCGTCGTGACGTCCTTCACGATCACGGTTTGCGCGAGGCCTTCGAGGCGCGCGCGGTCGTCGTCGGTCAGGTCTCGCCCGGTGTAGACGATCACCGGTAGCCGACGATGGCGCGGTTCGGCTTTGATCCGTTCGATCAGATCGAAGCCGCTCATCCCAGGCAGACGGAGATCGAGGACGACGCAGTCGTACGGGTGATCGGCGAGCGATTGCAGCGCACCCTCGCCGGAATCGACGGCGGTGGTCTCGACATCACCGTCGCCGATCAAGTCGGAGATCGCCTTGCTCTGGATCGGGTCGTCCTCGACGAGCAGCAGTTGCTTCACTCGCTTCTCCACGAACGTGCGCACCTGCGCAAGCCCTTCCTTAAGATCTTCGGCGGTCACCGGCTTGTGCAGAAACGCGAGTGCGCCGCTCTGCAAGCTGCGGCGCTCCTCGTCGAGCCCGGACACGACGTGGATCGGAATGTGGCGGGTCGTCGGATCGTGCTTCAGCCGATCGAGCAGCACCCAGCCGTCGAGATCGGGCAGGCGAAGATCGAGCGACACCGCATCGGGCTTGACCGTGCGTGCGAGCTCGAGCGCTTGGTACCCGCCGCTCGCGATCACGCCTTTGAACCCGGATTGCCGCGCGAGCTCGAGCTCGGTCGTCGCGAACGTCGCATCGTCCTCGACGATCAACAGCACGCGATCGCCCGGTTCGAGGTTCTCGTAGTCGTCGGGGATCGACCGCACGAGTGTCGCGAGCGACGGCTCGCGCTCGATCTCCAGCGCGACCGACGCGTTATCAGCCTCGGTGCCGAGGACGGCCGACGGCACCGGTGCGCGGACGACCCGGCCTTCGACCCGCTCTGCCGGGCGGAACGCGATCGGCAGCAGCATCGTGAACGTACTGCCCTGACCGACCGCGCTCTCGACCCGCAGATCTCCGCCGAGCAGACCGGCGATCTCGCGGCTGATCGCGAGCCCGAGGCCGGTGCCGCCGTACTTGCGACTCGTCGACCCGTCGGCTTGTTGGAACGCTTCGAAGATCAGGCGCTGCTTGTCGCGCGGGATGCCGATGCCGGTATCGGTGACCGAGAACGCGACGATGTCGGGCGACGCGCGGTGGATGCGCAGCTTGACCCGGCCCCGCGCCGTAAACTTGATCGCGTTCGATAGTAAGTTGCGGAGCACTTGGCGCAGCCGCATGTCGTCGGTCTCGATCCCGGATGGCAAATCGGGCCCGAGCTCGACCGAGAACAGCAGGCCCTTCTCCTCGGCGACTTGGCGGAACGTCTGATCGACGTAGTCGCGCAGATTCGCGAACCTCACGTTGCCGACCTCGACCGCCATCGTTCCCGACTCGATCTTCGCGAGATCGAGGATCTCGTTGATCAGCGTCATCAGATCCGTGCCGGCTTGCCGAATCGTCTCGGCGTAACGGATCTGCTTATCGCTCAGGTTGCCGTCGTTGTTCTCCGCGAGTTGGCGCGACAAGATCAGCAACGAGTTGAGCGGCGTACGCAGCTCGTGCGACATGTTCGCGAGGAACTGCGACTTGTACTTCGACGTCAGCGCGAGTTGCTCGGCTTTCTCTTCGAGCTCTTGACGCGCGAGCTCGACCTGCCGGTTCTTCTTCTCGACCTCGCCCTTCTGCTCGCTGAGCTGATGCGCCTTCTCCTCGAGCTCCTCGTTGGTCTGCTGTAGCTCGTCTTGCTGGCTGCGGAGCTCTTCGGTCAGGCTCTGCGATTGCCGCAGCAGCTCGTCGGTGCGCATCGTAGCTTCGATCGTCGCGATCACGATGCCGAGTGACTCGAGCATCTGATCGAGGAATGCGAGCTGGATTCCGCTGAACTTCTCGAACGACGCGAGCTCGATCGCGCCTTTGACCTCGCCTTCGAACAAGATCGGCACGACGACGATCGCGCGCGGCGCGGACTCGCCGAGCGCCGACGTGATCTGGATGTAGTCGATCGGCACGTTCGACAGCACGATCCGCTTGCCTTCGAGTGCGGCCTGGCCGACGAGGCCTTGGCCGAACCGCCACGTGCTCGCGACCGTCTTGCGCTCTTGATACGCGTACGACGCGAACAGCCGCAGCAACTGGCCATCGTCATCGCTCTCGGTCATGTAGAACGCGCCGTGGTGAGCGTTCACGAGCGGCGCGAGCTCGTTGAGGATCAGCCGCGCGACGGTGAGCAAGTCGCGTTGACCTTGGAGCATGCGCGTGAACCGCGCGACGTTCGTCTTGAGCCAGTCCTGCTCTTGGTTGACCCGCGTCGTCTGAGCCAGCGTCGAGATCATCTGGTTGACGGTGTCTTTGAGCTGCGCGATCTCGCCGCGCGCTTCGACCGTGATCGATCGGGTGAGGTCACCTTGGGTCACCGCGGTCGCGACGTCGCGGATCGCGCGGACCTGGTTCGTCAGGTTGCCGGCGAGCTCGTTGACGTTGTTCGTG
>CAZDGY010000395.1:0-6286 GCA_964504685.1 uncultured Kofleriaceae bacterium
TGCGAAGGATAGCGATCAAGGGGGATTGTCGCGCGCGTACTTGCTGATGACGTTGAAAGTGCACTTCTCGGTGGTCGTGTCACCGGGATCGATCTTGCAGCCCGAGACGTCGAAGAACAGCGCGCGACACGCCTCCAGCGCTTCTTTGTCGGTCTCCTTCGCGCAGTCGTCGAACTTCTTGACGATCGGGTTGCCGCTCGAATCCTTGACCGGGTTCTTGTCGTCGTCGATCAGCGGAATCTCGCGCTGCAGCACGAGCTGCATGTTGCGCTTCGCGTAGCTCGCGATCTTGTGGTGCACGCACTCGTCCGGCTTGGGATCGGCCTTGCACTGAGCCGCGTAGAAGAACACGTTCGCGCACGCGTCCTTCTTGTCGGACTGCAGCGCGTCGCAATCGGTCTTCTTTACGACCAGAGGCTTGCCGGTGTCATCCTTGAGTGGCGTGCCGTCGGAGGCGACGAGCGCGACCTCCGGCACCGCGGCGTTCTCGTCGAGCCCACGCACTTCTGCGGCGGGGACCACCGTCAGCTGCGGGATGTACGTGATCGTCAACAGCGCGACGATCATGGTTATCAAGAATGGAATTGTCGCCCACATCACCTCGGTGATCGGTCGCTGGAACTTCACGCTCGTGATGAACAGGTTCAAGCCGACCGGCGGGTGGAGGTAGCCGACCTCGAGGTTGAGCAAGAAGATCACGCCGAGGTGATACGGGTCGATGCCGTATGCCTGCGCGGTGCGCGCGATCAACGGCAGGATGATCACGATCGCCGAGAAGATGTCCATGACCGTGCCGACGATCAGCAGGATCACGTTGAGCGCGAGCAGGAACACGATCCTCGAATCGACATGTTCCTTGGTCCACTCGACGAGCTTTTGCGGGACCTCTGCGTTGATCAGGTAGTTCGTAAACGCGGTCGCGCAGAACATGATGATGAAGATCGCGCCGACCATCGCCATCGCTTCGCGGCACGTCGTCCACAGCACCTTCGGCTTCAGCATCTTGTAGATGCCGACCTCGAGAACCACGACGTAGAGCACGGTCAGCGCCGCCATCTCCCCGGGCAGCATCTTGTGCTTGAGCCCGAGCAACACGCCGAACGGGATGAACAGCTCGGGCAGCGCCTTGATGAAGCTCACGGCGAGCTCGCGAATATCGAATTTCTGGCGCGGCAGCTTCTTGATGAGCGCGACGGTCACCGCGACCGCCGACAACATCCCGACGAGCACGAAGCCGGGCACGATGCCGGCGAAGATGAACCGCTGCGTATCGAAGTCTTTGTCGAGCTGCTGCAGGCCGTAGACTGCGCCGTACACGAACAGCGGTAGCGCGGGCGGGAACAGCAAGCCGACCGACCCGGTGCCAGCGATCAGGCCCATCGAGAACCGCTCGGGATATCCGTTCTTGACGAGCGCGGGCATCAGCACGCCGCCGAGCGCGATGATCGTCACGCCCGACGCGCCGGTGAACACCGTGAACAGCGCGCAGGTGAGGATCGTGACGATCGCAAGACCGCCGGGCATCCAGCCGAGCGCGGCGTTCGCGAAGCGCACGAGCCGATCCGCGGTCTTGGCTTCGGCGAGCAGATAGCCTGCGTAGATGAACATCGGGATCGTCGCCAAGGTCTCGCCTTGGTTGCCGAGGCCCATCGAGATCAAGTCGCTGACGCCGCCGTTGAAGCCGATCTCGAAGCCACGCCCCGACGCCGCTGCGCCGATGCCGAGCGCGCCGAGCATGATCGTGAACAGTGGAGCGCCGCTGATGAACGCCAGCAGCAGCACGATGATGAGGATAGTCACCATCAGTGCCCCGACCTCATCCGCTCGGGTGGGAGCTTGTGGCGCACGATGTAATCGACGTCGATCGCCAAGTGCAGCGCGCTGTGAACGATGATCAGCAACCCACCGATCACCACGACGCCATCGACCTGCTTGCGCGCGGTGAAGTAGTCGATCAGCGATGCGTCATCGGGCAGCAGGTCCACGCCATGGTGATACAGGCTCGCCCGCACGAGCAGCAGCGCGAGGAAGATCGTGAAGGCGAGCAGGGCGACGCGTAGAAACAGCCGGGCCCGCGGTGCGAGCCGACGCGAGATCAAGTCCATCGACAGGTGGCGCATCTGCTGGCTGGCGAGCGCGGCGCCGAACATCGCGATCGTCACCGTGCACGCTCGGATCAGGTCGCTATGCCACGTATCAAACCCGCGACCGGCAATCTGCTGCTGCAACGCGGACCCGCCGGCGACGAGCACGACGGTCGCGAGCAGCGCCGCGAGCACGGCTTGCTCGACGAGCCCGATCCGCGCGTCGAGCTTGCGCAGCTTCGTGGCAAACGGGCCGTCGTCGGGAAACTGCTCGGCTACTGGTTCTAGACTGACTTGACTCGCTCGGGCTGCTGGTTCGTCCGGTGGCTCTTCCACCGCGCGATGGTAGCTCGGATCAATTGTGCTTCGCGCGGTACTCGTCGCGATACTTGAGCACCATGTCCAGCTCTTCCTGCGAGTAGACCTTGCCGACCAGTTCCTTCCAGGACTCTTGCGACGACTTCGTGAACTCGTCGACCATCCCGACCGGCGTCTGCACGACGGTCACGCCCTTGCGCGTCATCGTGTCCTTCGAATCATCGTTCGCCTTGCGGATCGTCTTGCGCAGCTTGCGGCTCGACGACAGGCCGATCGCCTCGACCGTCTTGACGTCGTCGGGCGACAGCTTGGCATAGGACTTGGTCGAGATCACGGTCGCGCCGATCGCGAAGCTCATCGGCATCGACGTCATGTACTTGATCTTCGTGTACCACTGCAGCGCGACCGCGGCGACGGGCGAGCCGTAGCACGCGTCGATGCGGCCGGTGGTGAGGCCGGCGTCGACCTCGGGCACGCCGAGTGGCACGCCGTTGAGGTTCAGCTTCTTGAACATCGCCGTCACGAGCCGGTCATCGCCCCACAGCCACAGCTTCTGGCCCTTGAGATCGTTGAGCGACTCGATCTTGTTCTTCGACATGAAGTAGACCCAGCCGACCTCGCCGCGGTCGTTGAGCTTGAAGCCCTTCTTTTCGAACTTCTTCTGGAAGTAGGGCCACATCTTGTCGGCGACGTAGTCGAGCTCGTCGACGCTCTTGAACATCATCGGCAGCTCGAGCACGCGGATCGACTCGTCGATCATCGCGAGACCGACCGCGGTGACCGCGGCGCCGTCGAGCTGGCCGAGGTTGATCTTCTTGACGAAGTCGCGCTCGTCGCCCTGCTGGCCGCCCGGGAAGTATTTGAGCGTGACGCGACCCGCGGTCTTGTCTTTGATCTCGCCGGCAGCCTTATCGAGGACGTCCATCCACGGGCTGTTCTCGGGGGCGAGGCTCGCGATCCGAAGCTCGACACCATCCGCGTGCGCCGGGCGAACCGACGCGAACGCGAGGGCCGCAGTGAGGGTGAGCAGGGTGGGCTTGATCATCAGAAGAGCTCCTTCTCGTGCGAGAGGTACCGGCGTGCCCGACGGTGGGCGACTTCATTCGCGAGACGCTGCTCCGGCCAAATCGATCCGGGAGTCTCGAGCACCTTGACGAGCTGTTCGTGGAACAGCTTGCGGTCGTTGGTCTGCAGGCCGACCTTGTAGCCCCACAGCGTGCGCGCGAGCAGCATCTTTTCGCCGGTGAGCTTGAGCGCGGTCTGGAACTCTTCGGTCGCGCGCTTCGGATCGCCGCCGAACTGCTGGCTCGCCGCCGAGAAGATCATCCCGAGCGCGAGGTGCGGCAACGCGGCCGACTGGGCGTCGCTCGGCGGGTGCTTCGCGTCGAGCGCGATGACCCGGTTGAGGATCTGCTGCACGGTCGGCAGGTACGCGAGGATCTCCGGCCGGCTCAAGTTGTGATTGACGATCGAGCCGAGCGCGAGCGCGGCCCACATCATCGGCGTGCGGTCGTCCTCGCCGCTGTCGTTGATCAGCTTCGTGACGACATCCGAAGTGCCGAACAAGTCTTTTTGCCAGCGCGAGCCGAGCGACATGAGCGCGTAGTTGAGGCAGCGCGTGTAGATCTGCGTCGCGCGCGCGTTGTTGTACTCGACCTCGTCGAGCTTCTTCGCAAACTTCGCGGCCTCCCAATCGTCATCGACGAACGCGGTGCCGTACTGGCAGTAGCCCTCGGTGAGAATGTGGATGAGGTTGTCGTTGTCGGGGGCGACGACCCAGAAGCCTTCGACTGTCTTGAGCGCACCCGGGATCGCGTCGTGCGCGAGCTGGTAATCGGACTCCATCTGCAGCGACGGTTGAGCGCGCAACAGCACCTTCGCGGTCGTGTTGACCGTGATCTTGCCGATGTCGCATCCGGTCGTGACCACCGCGAGAGCGAGCGTTGCAGAGAAGACAGCGAGGCGATGGTGCATGTCGGACGGCTCCCTTGAGACGTAGTGCGTGCGCAGCGATTCACCGCGACGACATCCGCGGTGGTGGGACGCTAAGTCAGCGAAAGCCGAGAGTCAATCGGCCCCAGGGACCGTTAGCGCTTGGTCATCACCGACACGACGATCACCGTGCGATGGCTCGGCTTCGGGGACACGCTGCACCCCGGGTAGCTCTTGGCGCTCGCGTCGTAAGTCGCGAACCGCTGTTGGCCGCGCGCGAGGTCGAGATCGGGCTGGACGGTGCCGGTGATACTGCACGTGCCGACGAGCTTGGCGTAGCGAGCGTCGACGGTGCTGCGCGGCTCGCTCGTCGCGTACGAAGTCCAATGGATCTCGCTGTCCTTGGCGATCACGTGCTCGTCGCACAAGAGCTCGGCGCCCGGCGGAGGCGCGAGGGCGGTATCGCAATCGGGGGCGGCGGCCGCCGAGCCGCACGCGGGGCCGAGCAGCGCGATCGCGACGACGAGCGACCTCATCGCGAGACTATAGCGCGTGCTAGCTTACGCCGTGCGCGCAGTCCTCCTGATAGCGCTCGGTCTGATCGCAGCGTCGGGCTGCGACGCCACCCGTGCGAAGCTCCGCACGCAGCGCGACCCGGGCACGCTCGTCGTCGCGAAGGCCGCCGATGTTATCGCTCTCGATCCGGCGCGCGTGACCGATAGCGAGTCGATCGAGGTCGGCGAGCTGCTGTTCGAGGGGCTCGTCGGCTGGAAGGCCGGCACGACCGAGATCGAGCCGCGACTCGCGACGAGCTGGCAGATCTCGAGCGACGGCAAGACCTGGACGTTCCAGCTGCGGCCGAACGTGATGTTCCACGACCACACGCCGTGCACCGCCGAGGCCGTCGTGTTCTCGTTCGAGCGGCTACTCGACCCGAACCATCCGCACTACCTCGGCGGCGCCGGCGCGTATTGGCGCTCGTTGTTGAAGGACATCGTCAAGGTCGTCGCGGTCGGGTCGACCGCGGTCGAGATCCACGTCAGTCGGCCGTATGCGCCGCTGCTCGGCGAGCTCGCGCTGTTTCCGATCGTGTCGCCGGCGGCGGTGACGACATGGGGCGACAACTTCGCGCTCCATCCGGTCGGCACCGGTGCGTTCGAGCTCGAGGCGTGGAACCGCGGTGAGCAAGTCGTGCTCCATCGCTTCGAAGGCTATTGGGGGACGCGGCCCGGGCTCGAGCGCATCGTGTTCCAGGTCGTGGTCGACGCACGCCAGCGGTTGATCGACCTCGAGTCTGGCTCGGTCGATCTCGCGACCGCGATTCTGCCGGACGAGCAACCGTTCGTCGAGCTTCACCCGGATCTCGTGCTGCATCACACCGCGGGCAACAACGTCACGTACCTCGCGCTCAACACGCAGCATCCGCCGTTCGACGACCCGCGCGTGCGCAGAGCCGCGAACTTCGCGATCAACAAGGAGCCGATCGTCAAGCTCGCCTACCAAGGCCGCGCGATCGCCGCGGATGGGCCGCTGCCGCCAACCGACTGGGCCTATCACGAGTCGACGGTGCGCTACAGCTACGATCCGATCGCGGCGCGCCGCTTGCTCGCACAAGCCGCCGCCGATCACGCGTTCGATCCGAAGGCGACCTACAAGCTGTACGCGCCGTCGACGCCGCGGTTGTATCTGCCGCAGCCCGAGCGCGTCGCGCGGTTCATCCAAGCCGGACTCGAGCAAGCGGGCATTCACACCGAGCTCGTGCTCCAGCCGTACGCGCAACACCGGGCATCGTGCGAAGCGGGCGAGCACGACCTGTGCGTGTTTGGTTGGATCGCGGACACCGGCGATCCGGACAATTTTCTCTACGTGTTGTTCGATTCGGATAACGCGGTCGCGGGCGCCGCGCAGAACGTCGCGTTCTATCGCGCGCCTCTCGTCGATCGCCTGCTGCT
>CAZDGY010000396.1:0-6273 GCA_964504685.1 uncultured Kofleriaceae bacterium
GCTCGCGATTGCGAACCGATAGTGAGCTTCGGGAAACTCTGGGTCGGTCTTGAGCGCCTGTTGGAAGTGGGGCAGCGATCCCAGATCGTTGCCAGCCTGGGCCAGCTGGTCCGCGATCGAGAACTCGTACACCGCGTCGAGCGAGCTCGACAGGCCGGTCAACTCGGGGTTGTCGATCTGCTCGCCGAGCGTCGCCCGAAACTTTGCGGCGAGCCGGCCACATGCCGGTACGACCTCGGCGAACGTCGCCACCTGTGAATCAGCGAGCAGCTGCTGACCGGTCACCCCGTCTTTCGCGACGACCGAGATCCTGAAGCCGGCGCCCTCTTTGGTCACCGTCTGATGCCACACGTAGACCGCGCGCCGCTCGCTGTCTGCGATCTTGCGCCCGAGCGTATCGTCGACCGGCGTCGACGGACCGAACTGCGCGGCGAGCGCGGTGAGCCGGTTCCCGTTCGATGCTTCGAGTAGACGCGAACGTCGAAACGCGCTCGCGAACACGTTCTCGATCGCGCCTAACACCGGATCACCAGCCTGGTTGTCCGTCGGCAACACCAACATTCGCGCCGGGTGGCCAGGCGCCGGGCGCTGGTATTCGACCGGCGCGGCCGAACCGACGCGCGGGGCTTGGTCGTGTTGGCTACGCTCGTGCGCGCCGCCGCTCGGCCACACCGCGATCGCGATCGCCGCCGCCGCGATCACGCCGCCGATCGCTGCATACGGCCACAGCGCGCGCTTCGCCGGCGCGACCTCACCGCGATCGAAGTCCGCGAGCAACGCCGACACCGTCGGATAGCGCGCCGCTGGAGCGAGCGCGAGACAGCGCGCCGCGATCGCGTCGATGTAGCTCGGCGTCGCGGGTTCGACCTCGCGCAGCGGCTTCGGCTTCTGGTGCAGGCGCATCTCCATCACGGAGTGCGGCGTCGGCGCTTGAAACGGCGTCGCTCCGGCGACGAGCTGATACAGCATCACGCCGAGCGAGTAGATGTCGCTGCGTTCGTCGACCGCTTCCCCTTTAACTTGCTCCGGCGACATGTACGCCGGCGAGCCGATCACCGCGCCGGTCGCGGTCATCCCCGACTCGCCGATCGACCGCGCGATTCCGAAGTCGGCGACCCGGACGTGATCTTCCTTGTCGACGAGCACGTTCTGCGGCTTGAGATCGCGATGCACGACGCCTTGGGCATGCGCCGCGGCGAGCCCGACGCACACTTGGCGAAACAGCGCGAGCGCGCGCTCGAGGGGTAGCCGTCCGTCGCGCCGGAGTAGCGCGGCGAGATCCTCGCCGTCGACGTACTCCATCGCCAGGAACCGCAAGCCGTCGTGCTCCGCCAAGTCGTAGACCCGCAGCACGTTCGCGTTCGTCACCTTGCGCGATAGCGCGATCTCGCGGCGAAACCGAGCGAGCGATGCTTCGTTGTCGTCGCGCACGACCTTGAGCGCGACCTCGCCGTGTAGCTCGTTGTCGAACGCGCGGAACACCTCGCCCATCCCACCTTTGCCGAGCACGCCGAGCACCTTGTAACGCGCGCCGAAGTTCGGTTCGCGCGCGAGCTTGCCGCTCGACTCGCGCTCTGGCTTGTCCGACCGCGTCACCTTGCTTGGATCGTCGCCGCTCACATCGTCACGAACGTGTAGTCGATCGGGGCGAGTGGGTTATTCGAGGTGTCGGTGATGCCGGCCAACAGCTGGAGCTCGATCGTCGACGCGGACGGCAACGGCGCATCCGGCGTGAACACCCACACGGTCGGGTCGTTCGCGGACATCGGCGCGACCGTGCCGGTCAGCGGGCCGCCACTCGACACCACGAACGTCGTCGTGTCGACGCCGAGCACCGGCTCGGAGAACGTCGCGACGATCACGGACGCAGTGTCGACGTTCGTGTCGTTGTTCATCGGCACGGTCGTCACCGTCGGAGGCACGGTATCGGCGGCGGTCGTGAACTGGATGTCGTACTCGGTTTGCGGAGAGCCGGTCGGCGCCGTGAAGTTCATGCCGACGTCGAGCTGATACGTCGTGGAGCCGGTCAGCTGATACGCCGGGGTGATCGTGACGATGTTGTCGACGCCGGTGAGCTGGTCGTCGACGGGAACCACCGCCCCGAGCTCCGGGAACAGAGCGACGGAACCGATGTCGACCCCACTGATCACGACATTGTAGGTCAGCGTGATCGTCGTCGGGGTGAGCGCGACGTCGAGGTCTCCGTTCGCCGGCGTCGATTCGACGACGTAGATCGCGGGTGGCCCATCGCTCGAGCCATCATCCGTGAACCCGGCATCGAGCGCGGTCTCGCACGACGAGCTAGCGCCGTTGAGATGACAGCGGTTGTCGTCCGCCGAGCATGTGTAGTTGTCGGGACACGACCCGGCCAAGCCGCACACGAAGCCGCATGCCGGGGCCGGCGTCCGGTAGCAACCGGGCACAGTCGCGGCGATCACGAGCCACGCGCCGATGCTCACGCGCCGAGCCATCTCCTCGACGGTAGCACAGCCGGTCAAGGCGTCGTGAACGTGTAGTCGATCGGCACGAGCGCATTACCAACCGCGTCGGTGATCGCCGACGACAGCGTGTACTCGATCGTCGACAAGGCGGGATATGGCGCGATCGGCCTGAAGATCCAGAACTCGTACGGATCGTCCAACATTTCGGTGACCGTGCCGGCGATCGGCGTTCCGCCCGAGCTGACGACCCAGCTCGTCGTATTGATGTTCAGGACGTGCTCGTCGAACGCCAACATGATCGGCGTCGTGTCGTCGGCGACCGAACCGCCGTTGCCGGGCATCGCGAACACGAGATTAGGTGGGATCCGATCCAGGTCGGTCGTGAACATCCACGCGAAAGGTTGGATCACGTAGCCGCTCGGGGCGGTGAACTGAGAGCCGAGCTCGACGGTGTAGGTCGTCGATCCCGCGAGCTGAAGGTAAGGCGTCAACGGGATCGTTTGGTTGTTCGAGCCGGGGTTGAACAAGATCGCGCCGCCTTCGACGGACGAGATCGAGGCTTGCGACATGTCGACGGCCGAGAGGACCACCGAGAACGTCACGTTGATCGGGGTGTTGACCTGAATCCCGGGGGCGTTGATGCCCGGATACTCCGCCAGGATGTCGATCTGCAGCAGGTTCGGCGCGTCGAGGAACACGCCATCGGTCGGCACGAATGGCGAGTCCGGCCCCGCGTCGACCGCCGATTCACACAGCGAGCCGACCCCGGCGAGATGGCAGCGATTGTCGGCCTCGCATGAATAGTTGTCCGGACACGCGCCGTTCGTACCGCACACGAAGCCGCACGCCGGTTGTGGCGCCCGGTAGCAACCGGCGATTGCGACGAGTAGGCACGCGAGCTGCCACATTTCCGCCGACGCTAGCACGCGCTACGGCAGCGTGAGCTGGAGCTGGTGCTCGAGCTCGCCGGTCTCGCCCGCCACGGTGACATCGAGCACGATCGTCGGCGGTCGCTCGCCGGCAAAGCGCGCGACGATCATCGGCGTGTCGTCGGCGCCATCGATCGTCGCGGCGTCGTCGAGCAGCGTCCAGTGGAACGTCAAGCTCGCGCCCGGATCGTCGATATCGGCGGAGGCCGAACCGTCGATCGTCACCGGCGTTTGCTGACCGTCTCCTTGCGGAATCGCGGTCGGGCTGGTGGCAATTCGCGCCACCGGAGCACGGTCGGATGACGCAACGCAGCCCGCAGCAACGGCTAACGCGATCGTCACAGTGGTGCGAAGCCCCAGCACGGTCGGTGGTGTACCATCGTGGTTGGATGGAGGCCAAGCTCGACCGCGAGCGGTTACGCGCGATCGTCGAGCCGCATTGGCGCCGGCTGTACAACTTCGTGTTCCGCCTCACCCTCGATCGCGAGCGTGCCGAGCGCTACCTCGGCGACATCTTCGCGGTCGCGGTCGGCAAGATCGCTGACGCGCCGGCGACCGAGAGCGACACGCTCGTCTGGTTGCTCGGCATCGCGAACGAGCTGCTCGAGGATCGGTTGCCGCGGCAGCCGGAGGTCAACTTCGACATCCTCGACGAGACCTTGCGGAGCGAAGCGACGCGCACCGATGTCGTACGCTCGCTCAGCGATCCGCAGCGCGACTTCCTGCTGTGGGAGCTCAAGCAAGGTTGCATGACGTCGGTGATCAACTGCCTGCCGCCCGGCGAGCGCGCCGCGTTCGTGGTGTGCCACGTGTTGAAGCTGCCCGACGATCAAGCGGCGAGGAGCCTCGCGATCACCGAGAGCGCGTACAAGGTGCGGCTATCGCGCGCGCGCAAGAAGGTCGGCGACTACCTCGCACCGCGCTGCGAGCACGTCAATCCGAACAACCCGTGCCGTTGCCCGGCGCGCGTCGGCACCGCGCTGCACAAGGGCTTCATCGGCCCGATCGGCCGCGAGGTCTCGCTGCGCAAGCCCGAGCCGTACGGTCGCTACGGCACCGGCATCGGCAACGACGATGCGCCGATGCGCGACATCGGCGCGATCTACGGCAGCTTGCCCGAACCCGACCCGCCGGAAGATTTCGGGACGCGGCTCGTCGAGCGGTTCGCCGGCTAGCTCAGTCCGTTGTCGTAGGCGTGGACGTTGACGGCGACGGCATCGTGGAGTTGGTCGCACCGTCGACGATCGCGCGCGCCCACGCCAAGGCCGCGGTCGCCGGCTAGCGATACGCGCACGGCCGCGCGGCGATCGCCTCGGCTGCGGCGCGAACGTCGGGGACAGCCTCGGCTAGACTGGTCGCGAGGTCGTGAATCGCGTCGACCGCAATGCTATCGCGGCACATCGCGACCTGCGCGGCGTTACCGAGCGCGGCGAGCTCGAGCGCCGCGGCATCGCGCGCAGGGAGTGCCTGTTTCGCGACGCGCGCGACCTTGAGCCAGCGCGCCGGCGTCGGGATTGACTCTCCCGGCCAGCCGAAGTAAGCCGCAGCGAGCGAAATCTCCGGAACCGCATCACGATTCTGTGCGGCGTACGGGGCGCACTGCCGGATCACGTCTTCCGGATCGCCGAACGTGCGACCTTCGCTGATCATGCGCCGGCACGATGCGGCCGGGTCCCGTGGCCGCGGAAACGCGCGAGCGATCTCTTCCGCCTCGCCGATCTTTCCAGACGCGCGATAATCGTCGGCGAGCGCCGGCCCCAGCTCCCGGTCGAGGACCAGCGCGTAGCGGAACTCGCGCATCGCGGTCTCAGCGTCGAGCTCCGGCGCGAGCGCGGCGGCGAGCAACATCCGGCGTGGCCCGGTGCCGTGGGTGCAACGCGCCTCGGCCGCGAGCGCGAGCGCGACCTTGTGATGTCCCGCTTCGCACAGTGCCTGCTCGCATGGATCGCGCTCGTCGGCGGGTAACAGGGTCGACATTCCGCAATGCTCGAGTGCGCGGGAGATCGCGAACTCGCCCGGCACGACCTCGAGCGGCCCCGGCGACGCCCAGGCCGGCAGCTCGATCGCCGCCGTCAGCTCCGGCCGCGGCGCGAGCGTGAGTGGAAACAGCCGCTGGACGTGCGGATCGGGCGGCGCTGGCGCGACCGGCTTCGGCGCCGGAGCCGAGCTACACGCGACCAACACCAACGCCACCACGCGCATGCCTGCATGACACCACCATCCCGCCCGCATTGCAGCCGCTACTTGGTCTCGATCAACCCGACGAAGTTGCCGAACGGATCGGTGACGAGCGCGACGTGGATGCCCTCGCCGACGGTGTGCGGCGGCTCGATCGGCTCGGCGCCGGTCGACAGCGCGTGCTGCCACGCCGCGCCGATTTCGCCGACGCGCCAGTACGCATGCGTGCCGCCTGCGCCGGGCTTGGCGTGCGAGACATCGGGGTCGAGGCCGAGCTCGTAGCCACCGACGTCGTATCCGACGTAATACGGCTGATCGAAGTACGGCGCGCGTCCGAGTAACGCCGTGTAGAACGTCTTCGCGCGTGCGAGGTCCGCCACCTTGTAGATGACCGAGCGAAGGCCGAGCACCGCATGCGGCGCGGGCGCGGGCTTCGAACGCGGCTTCGCCTTCGGTTTCGACTTCGGCTTTGCCTTCGTGCGCGGCTTTGCCTTCGGCTTCGCCATCACTTCGCGGCGGCGAACGCGCGCTCGAGGTCGCGCTGTTGGTCGACCAGGTCTTCGATCCCGACCGACAGGCGAATGAAACCGTCGACGATGCCGAGCGCGGCGCGGCGATCGGCCGGGATGCTCGCGTGCGTCATGATCGCGGGATGCTCGATCAACGACTCGACGCCGCCGAGCGACTCGGCGAGCGTGAAGATCCGGCAGTTCGACAGGAACCGG
>CAZDGY010000397.1:0-6264 GCA_964504685.1 uncultured Kofleriaceae bacterium
CTCGTCCCCGGTGTGCACGCAAGTGGGAACCTGACCGGAAAGCCAGGGCCGGTTCGCTTGCGACGGCGCCAGCTCCCGCCGACGCTCGCCACATGCCCACGATGAAAGCCGCACAGATTGGAAAGCCCAATGGCCCGTTCGAGCTCGTCGAGCGCGAGATTCCGACACCGGGCCCGCACTGGATCCGGATCAAGGTCGAAGCCTGCGGCGTGTGCCACAGCGACATGTTCGTCAAGGGCGGCGCCTTTCCCGGCATGACGCTGCCGCGCATTCCCGGCCACGAGATCGCAGGTCGGATCGACGCGGTCGGCGCGGAGGTCACCGCGTGGAAGGTCGGCGATCGCGTCGGAGTCGGCTGGCACGGCGGCCACTGCTTCGAGTGCGATGCATGTCGCCGCGGTCTGTTCCTCAACTGCGTCAACGCGAAGATCACCGGGATCAGCCACGACGGCGGCTACGCCGAGTACGCGGTCGTGCCGGCCGAGTCGGCCGCGCGCATCCCCGACAAGCTGTCCGCGGTCGAGGCCGGCCCGCTGTTGTGCGCCGGCGTGACGACCTACAACGCGCTTCGCAACTCGGGCGCCCGCGCCGGCCAGACCGTCGCGATCCTCGGCATCGGTGGCCTCGGTCACCTCGGCGTGCAATACGCGGCGCGCATGGGATATCGCACGGTCGCGATCTCGCAGGGCGCGGACAAAGCGCAGCTCGCGCGCGAGCTCGGCGCGCACGAGTACATCGATACGAAGGCGACGCCCGCTGCCGATGCGCTCAAGAAGCTCGGCGGCGCGGACATCGTGCTCGCCACCGCTCCGAACAGCGACGCGATCACCGCGACGCTCGGCGGGCTGAAGCCGCGCGGCAAGCTCGTGATCGTCGCAGCGCCGTCCACCCCGATGACGTTGAACGCGGCCGGGTTGCTGAGCGGCAAGACGATCGCGGGTTGGCCGAGTGGCAGCGCGATCGACTCGGAAGACACGATGGCGTTCAGCGCGCTGACCGGTGTGCGACCGCGGGTCGAGACCTTTCCGCTCGCCCAGGCCGACCAAGCGTTCGCGCGGATGATGGAGAACCAAGTACGGTTTCGCGCCGTGCTCGTGCCGTGATATCTCTCGTAGGATGTTGCGAGCTGCACTGGTCGTGACGAGCCTCGTCGCTGGTTGCGGCGGCGGGAGCTCGCATCATCTCGCCGACGCGTCGGCGGCAGGCTGCATGACGACCGATTGCACCGCAGCCTCCGCGTCGTTGAACGGCTTGCTATGGCAGCTGCCGTGCGGCGCGATCATCGATACCTACGACTGCGCCGCGACGCTCGATACGACGACCGCGACGGTCGCGGGCACAGCGGGAACGACGTACGCGATCGCGATTCACATCCGCGGCGTCGTCGAGCGCAAGACGTACGACGGCGGCACGACCCAAGATACGTACTGGAACATCGGCGGCACGCCGTCGACCGGCGATGGCTACAACGTCTACGAGCTCGCGATCAGCGAGCCGGCGCAGACGTATTATCTCAACAGCGGCACGTCGGGCATCGGGATCACGGTCCCGATCGATTACACCGAGACGATCCAGGCGAGCGCCGGTGCGACCGTGACGCTCACTGCAGATCCGCTCGACGGCGCTCAGATCAAGAATATCGATGCGAACATGGTGCCGGTCTCGATCACCGGTACGTCGGTCGCGCAGCCGTACGACGGCCAATTCGCTGAGCTCGACGTCGTCTCGATCAACCCGCAGTAGCGATCGCGGCGGCAGTCGCTTCCCACGCGATATCGCCGAGCTCGGCGCGTGGATGAACGCATTGACACGCCGGGCACGTCCGCGGCTCGGCATTGAACGCGTGCACCGCGGCGAGGTAGGCGGCTTGCACGATACCGGGCGCGATCTCGATCGAATGGACGAGCGCGCCGCATGCGCAGAACCACGCGCAGGCTTCGAGCACGCCGGGCTCGACCTTGAGCCGGATCTGCACGTTCTCGCCGTCGGGAACGAGCCGGGTCGGCACGCACGCCGGAATGTAGACGGTGTCGCCGGGCTCGAGCGCGAGCACCGCCGCGTGCGTCTCCGCGAAGTGAATCTCGCCGCGTCCTGCCATCTGGATCACGACCTGATCGGCTTCGCTCACGAGATAGAACGGCTGCGCGCAGCGATTGCGCGACAGATGCGGCATCGGATCGGTGCCCGGCTGGCCGACCGGAAAATCGTCGTACGAGCCCCACGCGTCGCGCGCGTCCTTGAACACGTTCAGCGTCTTCTTGCGCTCGATCGGCATCAGCGAGCCGCGGTTTCGATGTCAACGCGCGCGCGATTCGCGAGCTCGACGTACTGGACGTAGCGACGCCATCCCATCAGCTCCGACGGAAACCGCGGCTGCGGTGTCTGGCAACTCGGGCACGTGCGCGGCTCCGCGTTGTACGCGTCGACTGCATCCGCGTAGAACCGGATGTTCGCGAGCTCGGGATAGTGCTCGTGCGGCGGCGCCTGCCACACGTCGCGGTCGACGCGGAACGCGATCGCGTTGCACTCGGGGCAGCGCAGGATGAAGCCCTCGTTCTGCGGAGCGTCGGACTTCATGCGGATGATGATCAACGAGATCTGATAGTGCTTGCCCTCGGCGCCGGCAGGCTGGCGGATAAACGTCGTCACGCCGTGCGTGCCTTGCTGCAAATACAGCTGGCCAGTCGCGATCAAGCCACCGTCGCTCGCCATGCACAGGATGACTTCGGGCAGATCGTTGTAATGATAGAAGTGAACCCGCGGCGTCTCGGGCAGCGACAGCGAGAGCGCGGCGGTAGGCACGATGTCGCCCGGCCCGAGATACGGGAACAGTGGGATCTGCTCGAGCATCCCCTGGTGGCTCATCATGTGGGCGAACACGTTCACCTTGAGCGGGCGCTTGTCCGGTGCGAGCGGTTTGCCGAACCACGCCATCGCGATTATCCGGCGATCATCTGCTTCAGATCGGCCGCCGACGCCGCGAACTGCTGTTGCTTGATCTCGTCGAACGGAAACCCGATGCGCTCGAGCTCGCGCGCGACCGCCTGCTCGTTGTCGGCGTCGTAGAGGTTGATGATCAGGCCGTCGACCATGTTCGCGTAACACTGGACGAACGTTGCGAACTTGCCCTCGAGCACGGCCGGCACGCTCTTCTGGAAATCCTCCGGGCTCACCCCCGGCGCGTGGTGGACGACGATGTAGCGCGGCATGCGACGGATGGTAGTCGAAGTTGCGTATCATTGGCGTGCCGGTGCAAGACCGAACCGACGATAGGGTGCTCGTGTTGTCGGAGACGTTCCGCGCGTTCGCGGAGGTGACGACCGACTTCTCCGCGCTGGTCGAGACCATCGCGCGCAAGCTGACCGAGCTGATCGGCGACGCGTGTGTCGTCTCGCTCGCGAACGATGACGGCACCTGGCTCGACCCGAGCAGCGCGTACGCCGAAGATCCCGCGGCGCGGGCGGTGCTGCGCGACGCGTTGAGCCGACGCAACGAGCGCGATGGCTCCGGCCATGCGGTCCGAGTCGTGCGCACCGGTGAGCCGGTGTTGATCCCCGAGATCGACCCGAACGAGCTCGCCGATCGCGCCGAACCGGCGTTTGCCGACGCGGTTCGTCAGCTCGGCATTCGCAGCTTCCTATCGGTGCCGCTCGAAGTGCGCGGTCGCCGACTCGGCGTGCTGTCGCTGTTTCGCTATCTCCCGAGCAGCCCGCCGTTCGGTGACTACGAGCGCGCGCTCGCGCTGAGCGTCAGCGATCACGCCGCGCTCGCGATTTCGAATGCGCAGCTGTTCGAGTCGCTGCAACTCGAGCTCGGCGAGCGTCAGAAAGCCGAGGAACGCGCCAAGACGTTCGTCGCGCTGATCGAGAACACCACGAACTTCATCGCGATGGCTGACTTCACCGGCCGGGTGATCTTCGTAAACGCTGCCGGCCGCGCGCTCGTCGGTCTCGCGCCCGATTTCGACGTTCACACGCTGACGCTCGGAGACTTCCACACGCCGGACGGCATGAAGCGACGCGAGATCATTCGCGAGCAGGGCAGCTGGCAGGGTGAGGGTGTGCTGCGCCACTTCGAGACCGGCGAGCTGATCCCCACGCAGGTCAGCTCGTTCCTGACCCGCGATACGGATGGTAAGGCCCTGTGCTTCGCGACCGTGCAGCACGATTTGCGCGAGACCAAGCGACTCGAGAACGAGCTGCGTCAGGCGCAGAAGATCGAGGCGCTCGGCCGGCTCGCCGGTGGGGTCGCCCACGACTTCAACAATCTCCTGACCGTAATCCTCAGCTACAGCGCCATGCTCGCGAAGTCGCTGCCGGCAGAAGGCCGCGGTCTACGCGACCTCGAACAGATCGAGCGCGCCGCCCTACGCGCGGCGGAGCTCACGCGGCAGCTACTCGCGTTCAGTCGCCGGCAAGTGCTCGAGCCAAAGGCGCTCGATCTCGGTGCGACGGTGCGCGGCATGGACGCGATGATCCGCCGGCTGATCGGCGAGGACATCGCGGTGTGGATCATCACGGCCGATGCGGGCAGCCCGGTCGTCGCCGATGCCGGACAGATCGAACAAGTCGTCATGAACCTCGTGGTCAACGCGCGCGACGCGATGCGCGGCGGTGGAGTGCTCAAGCTGGTCACCGAGCGAGTCGAGCTCGATGCCGCGGCCGCGTCCGAGATCGGCATCGCGCCCGGCGCGTACAGCACGCTCTCGATCACCGATACCGGCACGGGCATCGACGAGCAGACCAAGGCGCAGCTGTTCGAGCCGTTCTTCACGACCAAGCCGCGCGGCGAGGGCACCGGCCTCGGATTGTCGACCGTGATGGGCATCGTCGAGCAGAGCGGCGGTCATATCCGAGTCGACAGCGAGCTCGGGCGCGGCACGTCGTTTCGCATCTACCTGCCGGCGACCAAGGGGGCGCCGTCTCTGCCGGCCACGGTGCCGCGTCAGACTGCCGTGCTGCACGGCAGCGAGCGGATCGTCGTCGTCGAAGACGAACGCGAGGTCCGCACGCTCGTCTGCATGGTGCTGCGCGACGCGGGGTACGATGTGGTCGAAGCGGCCGATCCCAAGCACGCGCTGCAACTCGCAAAGGACGGCGCTGACTTCGATCTGTTGTTGACCGACGTGATCATGCCCGGGATCAGCGGGCGCGAGCTCGCCGCGCAGGTTGTCGCACTGCGCCCGACTACGCGCGTGCTCTACATGTCGGGCTACACCGACGACAAGCTCGGTCACCACGGCCTGTTAGATCCCGACGTCGAGCTGATCCAGAAACCGTTGACGCCCGAAGCGCTGTTGCGTCGCGTCCACGCCCTGTTGACGCCCTCGACGTAGCACGTTGCCCCGGGCGTAACGCCACAGTCGTGAACGCTTAACGTCGGTGATAATGGCGGGTCTATGTCCAGCCGTGGAGGGCTATGCCAATGACTAAACTCGCTTGGTTCGGGATCGCGGTCGCGCTCGTCGCCGGTTGCGGTTCGTCACACAACTCGACCGTCGACAGCCGAATCGATGGTGCGATCGATTCGCCGAGCATCTCGGCGTCACAGGCGTGCGCGGATCTCGTGCACGCGCTGTGCGAGAAGCGCGACGCGTGCTCGAACAACTTCGACAACGACCACACCTATGGCAGCGAAGCGTTATGCGAATCGCGCACGATGGGACCGTGCGTCGCTGATCTCGGTGCGAGCGGCACCGGCGCAACGCCCGAGTCGCGCGAGCTCTGTGCGTTGGACTATCCGATGGCGGATTCGACCTGCCTCGATCTCGAAGATAACAACCCGACCGCGGCGTGCACGCCGCCCGCGGGTACCGGCGCGACCGGCAGCGCGTGCGGCATACCGGCGCAATGTGCGAGCACGTACTGCGCGATCGCGCAGAACTACGTGTGCGGTACGTGTCAGCCGTTGCCCGTCGTCGGCGCGACCTGCGCCGTCGACGCGGACTGCGGTCGCAACCTAGCGTGCGCGATCGCAGCCGGGGCTTCCACCGGAACGTGCGCGGCTTACGTCGCGGTGTCGGGCTCGTGCCTCACCGGCACGAACGTGTGCGAGAGCGGAACCGACTGCGTCGGTGAGGTCGTGGCGACCTCGACCGCCGGAACGTGTCAGACCACCGGCGCGACAGTGTCGGCGCCATGCGATAGCTCGCGCAAGACCGAAGCCGGGTGCGCGAACGAGCTCGGCCTCGCGTGCATTCCATCGGGGCCAGGTACGACGATCGGCACGTGTCAACCGATCGCGCTCGCCGCGGCGAACGCACCG
>CAZDGY010000398.1:0-6216 GCA_964504685.1 uncultured Kofleriaceae bacterium
GCACCGGGCCGGATGGTCGCGAAGCTGGAGCTCGCCGGCGGATCGCTCGCGATCGCGACGATCGATCTCGACCGCGACGGCACGCCAGAGCGCGTTGTCGATGGCGAAGGCGTGATCGCGATCCGCGCGAACGCGATCCAAGCGTCGGCGCCCTACCCGGCGGTCGATCTGATCGCCGCGACCGCGGTGCCGATCTCCGGCACGGCTCGCCGCGGGCGTGCGCGGCTACTCGACGGCGACCTCGCGCTGCCGCCGGTGCCAGGTCAGCTCGCGCGCCCGACTGCAGACGGCATCGAGATCCAGCTCGGCGTCGGTTGGCCCGGTGCGCTACCGCCCGGGCCGGCCGGGCCCGATCGCCGGCGCGAGATCACCGCACTCGTCTCCGAGGTTCGCCGTCGCATCGCACCCGATCTCGGCGCGGGCCCAGCCGATACACGCGATGGCGCCGCGACCGCCGGAGATTGCACGACGTACGCACTCGCGTTCGCCGCGCTCGCGACGAGCCACGCGATCCCGACCCGGGTCGTCACCGGGCTACGGCTCGACGGCGACCGGCTCGTACGTCATCGCTGGGCGGTGAGCTGGACCGGCCGCGCTTGGATCGCGGTCGACGCTGCCTTCGGTGCGGCTCCCGCCGGCGGCGAGCTCGTCGGGCTCGCGATCCACGACGCCGACGACGCGGGCCTGGTCTCGGGCGAAGCCGCGCTCACCCACGTCCGCGGCGCGAGCTGGCAGTAATCAGCCACCGGCGCGGCACGCCCACAGCGCGCGCTGTACGGTCGGTTCGTCGAGTCCGTCACCGATCAGCACGAGCTCGCTGCGCCCGCTGTGCCAGGCGCCGACATCGGTCAACGCGGTGCGGATGCCGGCGCGCTCGACGAAGCCACGGCGATCGCCGACGAGCCGAACGAAGCCTTTGGCGCGCACGAGCCGGTCGCCGAGCGTGTCGAGCACGGCGAGCACGCGATCGCCGAGCAGCGGCGCGTCGTCGACGAACGTGACCGCGACGAGCTGATTGCCGTGGTGATGCGGCGCGGCCGAGTCGACGTGATGGCGCAGCGCGCGCTTCTCGACCACCCATGCGGTCATCGCGAGGGCACCGGCATCGTCGCGCGGGAAGCTCGCGCGCTCGGCGGGCGCGGCGTGAGCATCGAGCAGCGCGTGGCAGCGCCGGACCGCCTCCGGGGTCGCGACATCGAGCTTTGCGAGCAACACGCGATCGGCGGACTCGACCTGCTCGCGCGCTTCGTCACGCCGTGCGATCGCATCGCCGCCGCTCTCGGCATCGACCACGCAGATCACGCCCGCGGGCACGATCCGATCGCGCACCGCGGCTGGGACCTTGACCAACCCGTCGAGGATCGCCGCGGGCTCGGCGATGCCGGTCGTCTCGAGCACGACACAGTCCGGCTGCGAGCGCGCGACGATGTCGCCGATCCCGTCCCATAGATCGTTCTTGAGATCGACGCTGCAGCACACGCAGCCGCCGGCGAGCTCGAGTACGTCGTTGCCGCGACCGATGATCAGCTGCGTGTCGATCGAGATTCGGCCGAGCTCGTTGACCAACACCGCGATCTTGCGGCCGTGCGCTGCGGCGAGCATCGCGTTCAACGCCGTAGTCTTGCCGGCGCCGAGCCAGCCGGTGAGAATCGTGAACGGAACGCGAGACACTGCGCTATCGCTCGAACAGCGCGCGCTCGATCACGTTCGCGAGCACCTCGCGGACGAACGGTCGGACGACGAACGCATCGGGCCCGCCCTCGGCGCCGACGTCGTAGATGTCGATGTACGCCGACGTCATCATGACGATCGGGATCGCCTTCGTCGCCGGGTCGGTCTTGAGCCGGCGGCAGACTTCCGCGCCGTCGATCTTCGGTAGATCGCTGTCGAGCAGGATCACTTCGGGCGGCTCGTGGCCGACGCGAGCGAGCGCGCTCGCGCCATCGCGCGCGATCTGCACGACGTGACCGCGGCCGGACAACACCTTGACGATCAGTCGGACGACGTCTTGCTCGTCATCTATGACCAGGACGCGCGCCATCAGTCGTTGTCGATCACCGAGCGCAGACAGGTCTCCGCGACGGGCGAATCCCAGTCGCGCTTGTTCGTGATGTACATGCGAATCCGGCCGGCGCGATCGATCAGCGCCGACTCCGGCAGCTTGTTGATGCCCCACGACGCGGCGATCTTGCCGATGTTGCCGTCGCCTTCCGGCGGATCGAGGTAGACGTTGAACGGCACGCTGCCGGCCGGTAGCGCGCGCTTGTAAGCCCACAGCGCGTCGGTGATCGAGACCTCCTCGCCGGCGGCCTTGGTCGCATCGAACACGCGCTGAGCGAACTTGTCGCCGTGCGCCGCGGAGATGACGCTCAGCACTTCGCCGACGCGTTCTTCTTGGGGATGAGTCCGCAGCACGCGGACGTACGCCGCGACCGCCGCATCATCGTCGCCGGTGACCGCGCGCGCATCCGCGACTGCAGCAGTCGGCGCGAGCGAGTCGATGAGGCCGATCAACGCTTCGCTCCAGGTGTGGTCCGATGCGAGCGCGATGACCTTGAAGTCGTCGCCGCCGAGATCGTCGGTGACGCCGCGAATGTGCGGCTTCTCGGTCGTGCACACGCCACACCACGACGCCCAGAAGTTGAGCAGCACGACCTTGCCGCGGAAGTCGGACAGCTTGACCGGATTGCCATTGTTGTCGATCGCGGTGAAGTCCGGCGCGAGCGCCGGCAACTGACAGTTCTTGCCCGCGCACACCGCGTTGTTCGGCATCTCCGGGCCGAGCGAGGCGCATGCCGCGCGGGTCTCGCGTTGGGCCGCGATCGGGACCATCCACAGAAACAGCACGAGCGCGCCGATGCCGATCGACGCGACCAAAGCGCCGATCGTCAGTGAACGTGGCGCGATCCACACACCGCGCGAGCTGCCGATTGAACCGCGCCGCCCTCCGGCGGCGCTGCCGGCGGGGGGCGAGCGCCCACCGTCGAGCGCGGATCGAGTAGGCGCGTCAGCCATCGACGGCAGTGTAGCCCGGTTTCCGCTATGCTCAAAGCGTGTCTCTTCGCGGCTCGCTCAGCACGATGGCTGCCGAGGACGTGCTCGAATGGGTCGCGAAGCGGAAGCTGTCCGCACCGATTTCATTCGAACGTCGCGGCACCGAGCGTAGCCTCGTCGTCGAAGAGGGCACGATCGTCTGGGCGAGCAGCAATCGCCGCGACGAGCAGCTCGGCGTAATTCTCGTACGCAGCGGGCTGGTCGCCGAGCGAGCACTCGCCGACGGATTGGAAGCTAGGGCGGAAACCGGCGTGCCGCTCGGAAAAGTCCTGCTGATGTCGGGGCTCATCACCGAAGCGGATCTCGTCGAGATCCTCGCGACGAAGATCCGCGAGACCGTTACCGATGTCGTGACCTGGACCGACGGTCAATTCGACGTCGTACCGCGCGGCCAGACGCCGGCGACCGGCGTCAGCGCCCACCTGGCGATCGACATCTGCCTCACGGTCGCGCGCCGCCGTTGCGAGCGGATGACCGAGGTCATGAGCATGCTCGGCGCCGACGACGTGACGTTCTACGTGCCACCTGGCGCGCTGCCGCCGCGATCGAGCAACGGCGATGTCGTCGATCTCGCGAAGGTGTGGGCACTCGCAGGCGACCGCCATACCGCGGCCGATATCGCAGCGACGTTCTCCGGCGAGCGATTCGACGCCTACGACAAGCTCGCGCAGCTCGTGCAGTCCGGCCAACTCGTGATCGATAGGCGAACCCGCGAGCGCACGAACTCCGCAGTCGAGCTTGCCGCCGGTGCGCGCGGCCGATTGCGCGCAGGCGATCGCGCAGGCGCGCTCGCGATGGCGAGCCAGGCGCTGCATCAAGATCCGAGCGATCCGGAAGTGCGCAAGACGTTCTCGCAGATCGAGCGCGCACGCGTCGCCGAAGTCGCGAAGCGGCTGCTCGCGAAACATCGCGTGCCGAAGAAGCTGCGCGAGCCGACTCCCGACCTCGGGTTGTCCGCGCAGGAGCTCGAGCTCGCGAGTCGCGTCGATGGGCGCTGGGACCTGTTGTCACTCGTCAAGTCGACGGCGCAACGCGAGTCGGACGCGTTGATCGCTTTCGCGCACCTCGCCGAGCTCGGCATCGTGGAGCTAGGCTGACGTGGCGGAGGCCGTGCAAGCGCAGACCGTCGATCGCAAGCGGCTGCTGCCACGAAGCGGGATCGGCGTCGACGAGGCATGGCTCGTCATCGCACCGCCCGGCAATCCGATCATTCGCCTCGATGCGCGCCTGCTCGACCGCGTCGAGCTGATCGGGCGATCGACGACCGCGCCGTTGATCGCATCGGGGCTCGCGACCGCTGGGCTCGCCGCCGCCGCATTGTCGCTGTTGCCCGGAGGCCTGCTGACCGCCGGTGGCTTTGCGTACCTCGTGCACGAGCGGTTCAGCGAAGCGCGCCGGCGCGCGCGCAGTCGCGACCTGTTGCTCGCGCTGGGCGATCTCGAGGTCGCGCTGCACGTCGCCGATGGCCCCGAGGCCGCCAAAGGCATCGCGGATCGACTCGCTCCCTACACACGCGATGCGCCGATTACGCGGCCCGAAGTCTACGAAGACGCGAAGCGGCGGATGCGCGCGCAGGCCGAAGGCAAAGGCGAGGCGAGCGCACGGCGCGAGATCGAGCACGCGCTGCTCGTCGGCAACGACGTCGTCCACATGCGCGGCGACTATCTCCAAGTCGGCGCGATCGCGTTCCGCTTGTCCGAGGTTCGTGAGTACGCGCTGCGCGGCGCGAACCTGCCGCTGTCCGGCGGCCGGCTGTTGCAAGCGGCGATGGGGCTGCTCGTCGTCGCCGCTGAGGAGCGCGCCGGCGCCGGCGAAGACGTGTCGCTGTTGGCGAAGCGGATCGCGGACTACGAAGCCTGGTCCGGACACACGGCCGGGCGGTGATGCGCCATCCCACCCGCGATCCCGCGGCGGTTACGCACGGTGTGAATATCTAGCGACACCGCGACGTCCGACTCGCGCCGAGGTTTGCCAGCGATCGGTCTCCGTCGAATCGACGAGTTGCGCGTGCCATGTTGCGTAGCGCGAACCGCCTTTGAAGAACCGTGATCGGCACACCCCGTGCTCTTAGCAAGGGCATGTCGCTCAAGTGGCTCGTTGGCGTGCTCGTCGTAACCGCGGCGGCCTGTACGTGTCCCCCGCAAACCGTGGTCAAACATGGCTATGCGCGAACCGCCCAATACGGCGCGCAGATCCAAGCCTGCGAGAACGGCGGCGTGTGCGACCCACTGTGCGTGAACCTGTTCTTCCTCGGGAGCGCCGACGCGATCACCGCATGCGAGATCATCGGCACCGACGATACCGGCGCAAAGGTGAAGGTCACGTTCCAGCGCACCGACACCTGCGCGGCGGCCGACGACGGCGACACGGTCATCGTCGATGACAGCGGCGACGACGGCAGCGACGACGGCACCGACGATGGCTCGGACTCCGGCGATTCGGGTGGCGATTCCGGCGGCGACTCGGGCGGCGATTCCGGCGGTGACTCGGGTGGCGATTCCGGTGGCGACGGCGGCGACAGCTCGATCGCCCATCACGCGCACTCGCACGCACCGGTGTCGGGTCCGGCCCGCTGACTACGCCTGCGGGAACTGCTCGTTCGACGACGAGCTCTTCGTCATGTACGCGAGCTCGCTCGCGACCCAGCGCGCGATGTCTTTGTCAGTCGCCGCGTAGCCGTTCGCCTTCATCACCGCTTCGATCTGCGTCTCGAACGCGATGCAGTCGCTCGGCCGCCGATCGCGCTCGAACGCCATCGCGGTCAGCAGGATCTTATCGAGCTCGGGCGGCACGCCTTGGCGCAACGATGTCGGCGGTGGCAGGTGCGGCCAGTTCTCGACGCCGAGGTGAGCGAGCGCGGCGAGGTCGAGGTTGACGCCATGACCGGTGACGATCTCGTACCCGACCGCGGCGACCGAGTAGACATCCGCGCGAACATCGACCTTCTCGCCGACGCGTTGCTCCGGCGCCATCATCGACGGCGTGCCCTTGGTCTCGCCCGCGACCGTGAGGTGCGACTGCTTCGCCGCTTTCGCGATGCCGAAATCGACGACCTTGACTCCGCCTTGCTTCGAGACCAACACGTTCGCGCTCTTGACGTCGCGGTGGATGATGTTGAGCGGTTCGCCATCGGAGCCGGTCGCCTTGTGCGCGGCTTCGAGC
>CAZDGY010000399.1:0-985 GCA_964504685.1 uncultured Kofleriaceae bacterium
CGTCCGGGCCCGGTCCAGCCGCATGCGAGGTAGCCAGCACCCGGCGCGACGACGTGGTAGTGCGCGACGTCGACCAGCCGTTTGAGGTTCGCCTGGGTCACCGGGTGTCCCCACATGTTGACGTTCATCGACGGCGCGAGCAGGACCGGCGCTCTGGTCGCCAGCGCGATCGCGGCCACCGCGTCGTTGCCCATTCCGGCGGCGAGCCGGGCGATCGAGTTCGCGGTCGCGGGCGCAATCACCAGCAAGTCGGCGCGATCGGCGAGCTGGATGTGACCGATGTTGGCTTCATCCGTGAGCGAGAACAGATCGGTGAACACCGGTCGCCGAGTCAGCGCCTGGAACGTCATCGGCGTGACAAACTTCTGGGCGCGCCCGGTCATCGCGACTTCGACTTGCGCGCCGGCCTTGTCGAACAACCGCACGAGCTCGGCCGCCTTGTAGGCGGCGATCCCACCCGTGACGCCCACCACGATCCGCGCGCCGTCGAGCGGCCGAGCGGGATCGCGAGGTGTGCGATCGATACGAGGTCCTACTGCCATCGGCGCACTGTACCTGAGTCTCGACACGTCGACGCACGACGTGCGACGATGATGGCAGTGAGGTTTTGGTGGCTCGCTGTAGCTGCATGCGCCACCGGGTGCATTCGCGACAGCCTCGTCGCCTGCGGCGATCTCTCGTGCCCGGTCGGCCAGTCGTGCGTCAACGGCGCGATCTGCGCGACCCCGGATGAGATCGCCGCGTGCAACGGGATGCCCGACGGCACGGGCTGTCAGTCGGCGACCGCGACCGGCTACTGCACGCAGGGCGTGTGCATCGCGAACGTGTGCGGCGATGGCCAAGTGACCGGCACCGAGGTGTGCGACGGCGATCAGATCACCGCGACATGCGCCGACCTCGGGTACTACACCGGAACGCCGACCTGCACCCCGTCGTGCACGCTCGATCCCGGTACCTGCAGCGGCAAGTGCGGCGATGGCATCGT
>CAZDGY010000399.1:995-6215 GCA_964504685.1 uncultured Kofleriaceae bacterium
AGAGCGACGAAGGCGAACAGTGCGACGGATCGGCGCCGTCGACGACCTGCGCGGACTTCGGTCGCGACTACGGCGTGCTCGGCTGCGATCGGTTCTGTCAGCCGGCGATCAATGCAGACTGTCAGTCGTTCGGGTGGCGCGCGGTGCTAGCGCCGCAACCAGCGATCACCGAGATCGCGATCGCCGGAAACGCGCAAGGCGTGATCGGCATCGATACGCAATCGGTGCGGCTGTCGTGGGGCGCGAGCACGACGACCCGCGCGAATCCAGGCTGGACGATCGCGCTCGCCGACAGCGCGACGTTCGTCGCAATCGGCGCGAGCTCGTATGGTTGGTACGACGGCATCGCATGGCACGACGTGCCGCTCGCGCTCGATACGAACGACTCGTTCGCGGTCGAGGCCGGCGCGCTCTACGCGATCACCGCGAGCGGTCAGGCGACCTCGATCGACTTGCCGACCGGAATGGTCACGCCGTTGCCGACGCTGCCCGGCACCTCGTGTCTCGGCGTCGTCACGCAGAGCTCGACGGTGTACGCGATCACGTCGACCGGCCTCGTGCATTGGACCGGGAGCGTATGGGCGATGGATCTGGCGAGGACGACGCTCGCGTCGGTGCAACGCGGAGCCACCGGAACGCTCTGGCTCTCGAACGGAACGCCGACGTTCGAGGTGTTCGATATAACGAGCGGCGGCGTCACCCAGACGCCGAACCTCTCGTCGCTCGGGCTCAGTTTCACGGTCGACGCCGATGGCGACATTCTCGCGTTCGATCCAATCCCTGGCATGACCATCCAGAACTTGCGGATGGCGCGCTACAGCAGCTTGACTCCAGTCACCCCGGTCTCCGAGGGCATGGTCGGCACCAGCCCCGACTTCAGGATGCAGGCCGACGATGGTTCGATCATCGGCGCGGCCGAGGGCGTGTACCGACTCGCGGCAGTATCGGGCCCGGTCCAGATCGCGCCGTCACCAGTTGGCGTCAATCAGATCAGCGTGCTCGCCGATGGCGCGATCGCGTTGTGTGGCGACGAGATGACGTACATCGGCCCAGCGCCGGACGGCGCCGCGCACGCCACGACATGGTCGAACGGCACCTGTGTCGCGATGATCGGCGATCCACGCTTGTCGAGCCTCGCCGCGAGCTCGAGCGGCGTCTACCACTACGCACCCGCGACCACGACGTACTCGCTCGTGCGCGCCGGCTCCGTCGCCGCGCTGATCGGTACAGTCAACGACGCGTGGGCGCTGTTCCCGAACACGAACGAGCTATCTCACGGCGTCGCAGGAACGTGGACGACGGTCGCGCCACCGACGGGCTGCACAGTGATCGGGATCGCCGGTGGCGGGCCGAACCCGCTCGCCGCGCTCCTGGGCTGCGGCGCGATGTCGGTGATCGCCGAGTACAGCGCCGGCACCTGGACGACGATCGTATCGTCGCCACAAGTGGCGACCCTCATCGCGATGGCGCCGGATGGAACGATCTACGCATCGGGCAATCAGACCGTGAGGATCGAGGGCTCCGCGATCAAGCTGATCGGTCCGGCGAGCACGCACGTCCTCGCGCTGTCCGCCACCGAGGTCTACATCGATGCCGGCACCGGCACATACCTGCATCTCCTCGGGAGCGACGAGGCGACGATCCGCTTGCCCAGCGGCCCGATTGAGGTGGCGCCCGATGCGCTCTACGCGTGGTCGATCGCCGATGGCGAGCTCGTGATGGTCACGCGAATGCCGACCCTCGCCGCACGCTACGGGTTGTGATCAGCCGACGCGCGTCGCGATGTACTTCAGGTGCGTGTAGTCGTCGATCCCGTGGCGACTGCCCTCGCGACCGACGCCGGATTGCTTGATGCCGCCGAACGGCGCTTGCGCGGTCGACACCAGCCCTTCGTTGACGCCGACCATCCCGACCTGCAGTGCCTCGGCGACGCGCGTCTGGCGTGCGCCGTCGCGGGTGAACACGTAGCCGACGAGCCCGGCATCGGTGTCGTTCGCCTGGGCGATCGCATCCGCTTCGTCCTTTGCGGCTCGGATCGCGACGATCGGCCCGAAGATCTCTTCGCTCCAGATCGCCATGTCCGGCGTCACGCCGCCGAGCACCACCGGCGCGACGAGCCGCGACGTGCCGGTTGGCGCCGCGCCGAACAGGATCCGCGCGCCGCGAGCGGTCGCGTCGCTGACCAACCGCGCGCACTTGCGTGCCGCCTCGTCGTCGATTACCGGGCCGAGATCGATGCCCGCAACGAGTCCGCTGCCGACCGCGAGCTTGGCGATCGCCGCGGTCAGCTTCTCGGTAAACGCCGCGGCGACCGGTTGTTCGACGATGAAGCGATTCGCCGCGACGCAGCTCTGGCCGGTGTTGCGAAACTTCGCGATCATCGCGCCGGCGACCGCGGCGTCGATGTCGGCATCGCCGAGCACGACGAACGGCGCGTTGCCTCCGAGCTCGAGCGAGATCCGCTTGAGATCATCGGCGGCGCCGCGCAGCAACAGCTTGCCGACCTCGGTCGAGCCGGTGAACCCGATCTTGCGGATCGCGGGCGCGCTGACGAGCCGGTTGCCCGCACGCGCGCCATCGAGCGCGGGCACGACGTTGACTACGCCTGCGGGCACACCGACCTCGTGGGCGATCGCCGCGAGCGCGAGTGCACCGAGCGGCGTCTGCTCCGCGGGCTTGGTCACGGTCGTGCAGCCGGCCGCGAGCGCAGCGCCGAGCTTGCGCGTGAGCATCGCGTACGGAAAGTTCCACGGCGTGATCAGCGCGCACGGTCCGACCGGTTGGCGGATCACGTGCAAGCGTTGGCCGGCGGAGCTCGCGGGTATCGTCTCGCCGTAGATCCGCTCGGCTTCGCCCGCGAACCAATGGAAGAAGCTCGCCGCGTAGCGCACCTCCGCGATCGATTCCTTGAGCGGCTTGCCGTTCTCGCGCGTGCACAGCTCGGCGAGCTCGGCCTCGGCGGCGAGCATGCGTTCGGCCATGCGCCCGAGCAGCGAACCGCGTTCGATCGCAGGCGTCGCAGCCCATGCCGGGAACGCGCGGGCTGCAGCGGCAACCGCCTGGTCGATCAGCGCGTCGTCGGCGTCGGTGACGTTCGCGACCACCGAGCCGTCGAACGGGTCGTGAACCGGAAATCTCCGAGCGCCGGCCTGCCAGGCGCCGTCGACATAGGCTTCAGTTCTCGGCTCCATGCCCGATGCTTACCGCGAGATCGCAGATCGGGTGCGACTGTGCGCGAGATCGCGCGTCTGTAACTGATATGACCCAGCCTATGAAGGCCGAGCGGCTCCGCATTGCGTTGATCTTTATCGTGACGATGGCGGTCGTGGTTGGCGGCGCCGTCTACTTCTTCGCGATCTATCGGCCGAAGCAGGTCAAGAAGGACGCGCAGGCGGAGATCCAGACGTGGGAGAAGCGCTGGGCTGCGGCGCGCGAGTGCATGCTCGGCTCGGCAAAACCTCAGGGCAAGACGAGTGAAGCGCTCGCTATCCATGAGATGTCACCGGACGCGTGGGACGAGCATGCGTGCGCGACGCTGGTCGGCAACATCAATCGAGGCGCCGCGCCCGATACCGGTCTCGAGGATGTCGAGCGCGCGTGGCAAGAGCTCGATCACGACGCGGCGAAAGCTGCCAACGCGTTCGCGATGCACGCACCGGACGAGGGCAAGCCCGACGGTCTGCCTGCGGCTCTCGATGCGCTCGATGATGCCCGCGCGGCGCTGCGTCTCGCCGCCGGATTGCCCGACGATCGCGCGACGGCGACTGCGTTGCCCGCCGCATCGGTGACGCCGGTCGTGCTCGGTACGGTCGGCGTCGACCTGAGCGACACCCGGCGCGAGCTCACGCCCTCGGTCCACGGCATGATCGCGAACGGCCACGCGAACGCAGCGGTCGTCCGCATTCAGCTCGCCGCCGGCGGCAGCGCCCAGGTAGGCGCAGTTCCCCACGACGTGCCCGGTGAACGCAGCCTGACCGATCCGTCGTGGGGCGCGGTCGCAGTCGGCGACGGTCTCGCGATCGGCTCGTTCGGCGACACCGGCGAGATCGCCGGAGGGGCGGACCAGGCGATGAAAGCTCAGCCGAAATTGCTCGGAGCGCTTGGCGGAGCGGCGAAGGGCACGCTCGTGTTGTCGCCGAACGGCAAGGACGAGCTCGCGATCGCGCGGTGGGCCGATGGCAAGTTGACGATCGGGCCGGTCACGAAGATCGGCGACGTCCGGGTCGGTCGCGATCCGGGCACCGGCGCACGGCTCGCGCTGGTGTGGTCGGACCCGCAAGGCGGCGTGCAGGGTCAGATCGTGACGAACGACGACGCGTCGAAGGTCGCCGAGCTGCGCCACGGGACAGGGAAGCCGATCACGCTGTCCGACGACGGCGACGACGACGCGAATCCGGCGGAGCGGACCTCCGGCCCGATCTGTTTCACCGCGGACCGCGCGTGGACGACGGTCGCCCATCGCCTCGTCTCGATCGCGGCCGACGGTTCGGTCGCATCGCCGTGCCCCGCCGGTGGCTACTGCCCGGCCGAGCTCGGTGCCGAAGCGACGATCGCGGCGTGCACCACCGATAGCGTCATCGTCGCCGACAACACGCGCAGCTCCGCGTTCGCCGTGTGTACCGCGACCGGCTGCCGGGCCGCGAACCTGCCGCCTCATCCGTGGTTTCAAGCGATCACGGTCGCCGACGGTAAGCTGGTCTCGGTGTTCGGCCATGCCGGCGTCGTCGCGGTGCAGCGCGAAGGCGGCACGATGACGTACTACAGCGTCGCCGGATCGCCGCACATGCAGACCGCGGTGACCGACGGCAAGACGGTGTCGGTGCTCGCGTCGAAGACGGGCGGCGACGTGGTCATTCACATCCCGCTCAAGTAGCGTTACAGCCGCGCGGCGAGCGCCTTGGTCTCGACGAGGTTGTCCTCGATCGAGCAGTAGGTCCAACCGCCGTAGCGGCCGACCGAATGCACGCCTGCCGCGGTCAGTTGCGTGCGCAATCGCTGGGTTTCGGCAAGCGAGCGCTGCGTGATGTGGACGTACGCCGGATCGAGCACCACGCTGTGATGCGCGACGAGCTGATGGTCGGTCACGATCTGCTCGCGCCGGAGATCGGCGAGCGTGCGCGCGAGCAACGCGTCGGTATCGAACGTCGCACCGGCCGGCGCCCCGATCTCGACGTACAGGCTCATCCGCGGGCCGCTCATGATGTTGTCGTACCAACCGAC
>CAZDGY010000400.1:0-6213 GCA_964504685.1 uncultured Kofleriaceae bacterium
GCGGCTTCACCGCGCGCGACGCGCCTGGCTTGATCGAACAGATCCGCGGCTCGCTGCGCCGTCAGATCAGCGCGCGCTGGGCCCCGCGCGGCCAACTCGCGGTCTACACGATCGACGGGATGATCGAAGATGCGGTGCGCGGTGCGATCGATCGCCGCGACGGCGGGCACGTGCTCGCACTCGAGCCCGCGATCGCCCGCGATATCATCTCCGCCGTGCGCAGCGCGCTCGGTACCGGACCTGCCGTCATCCTCGCGAGCGGCGATGTCCGTCGTCACTTGCGCGCGCTGCTCGAGCCCGAGCTGCCCGAGATCGCGATCGTCGCCGCGCACGAGCTACAGCCCGGCACCGCGGTGACGACCGCCGGCCGGATCGAAGTCGCGTGAAGGCGGCCGCGCTCGCGCTACTCGCGATCGCCTCGGTCGCGCACGCCGATCGCCCGCTGCACGGCGACGTCGACCTGAGCTCGACGTTCTTGCTCACCGGCGACGATGGCGATCGCACGCGCTACGACGTTTCCGTCGATGTCATGCCGTATAGCCGGTTCGGCGCGCTCGTCGCCTGGCGCCAGTGGGACCGCCATCACCATGGCCTGCTCACCGCTGGCCTGGTCTTCGAAGCCGCGGCGGCGCGTCCGCGGTTGCACATCGACTTGCACGCGGATGCCGGCGTCGATCTCGATCACACGCTACCGCTCGTCGGTGGCGGCGTGCGCACGACGCTCGATCTCGTCGGCCCGCTCGCGATCGCGGTCGAGCTCGGTAGCTACCTCGTGATCGGCGATGTCGCGTCGACCCGGTTCGTGATCGCGTCGAGCGCGGCGCTCGCAGCTACGTTCTAATCCGCCGGGCTAGTTGCGAGCGCACATCGATTCGATCTCGCCGGTCGCGGGCGACGGCTTGTCGTGCAGTCCGAACTTCCAGCCGCACCGCTGCGCTGCGATCGCGCCGGTCGCCGGATCGAGGCGCACGATTCCGGTCTGGTAGATCGCCGCGAGCGAGCCGTCGCTCAGCCACTCGAGGCTGCGCGCGCCGAGCAGCTGGGTCGTCCATCGCACTTTACCGTCGAGATCGATCAGCGTGATCCCGCTCGCGCCCGACGTCGCGACGTGCTGGCCCGTGCGATCCGGCTTGATCTCGACCGGCGTCGCGAACGGCAGCGAAGCGAACCGCTTGCCTTGATCGAAGATGTCGAGCGCGTACGTGTTGTCGGGTTGTGCGCGCCAGACGTAGACCCGTCCGACCGCGTCGGAAGCGATGAACGAGCCATCGACGCTCATCGTCGTCGACGCGCGATCCGGGTGCGCTCGATCGGGAATCCACGATAGCTTGATGTGATCGCGGGTCGCTGCCGAGACGAGCTCGCTGCCGTGCGCGCGGTCGGGCGCGGTCGGCATCGTGAGCACCGGGTCGTACAGCGTGATCGGAAGCGAAGCGACCTTCTCGAGGACGTGAGTGTCTGCCCTGAAATGTTCGATCTCGACGGACTTGTCGGTCGCGATCGACAGGATCTGCGTGGCGGGCTCGTAGTCGACGAAGCCGACACCATGGCCGGGCAGCGTCGCTCGCTTCGAGCTCCCGGTCGCGAGGTCGACGATCGAAGGAAGTACATCACCGTTCGCTTGGCTGATCACCGAGATCAACCAGTCGTTGCCGCCGAGCCACGAGATCGCCGCGACATCGAGCTTCGCGGAGGGATGGAACGGAATCGCCGAGCTCGCCACCAGGTCGCGATCGAGCAGTGCGAGGTCATCGCCGCTGGCGACCAGCAAGCTGCCGTCGCGACCAGGCACGGCGCCTTCGACACTCGAGATCGCGTAACCGAGGAATTGTGTCTTCGTCGGCGTGACCAGCTCGAGATCGGCGACGCCACCGAGCGCGATCCGCCCGTCCGCGGCAGCGAGCGCTACCGGCACGCGGGCCGACGGGTCAGCCGGAGGAGGCGGCGGTGTCTCGACGGACTGGGCAGCTTTCGCCGGCACCGCGAACCACTGCGGCACGCCGTCCGTGCCGAAGACGCCGAGCTGGCTCGCGCTCGCAAACGCGAGGGTCACGCCGGGGCCGAGCGGAGTCGTCGAAAGCTTGGCGCTCGTGCGGGTGTCGACGAGATCGACCAGCGGAAGCGTGACGTTGATCGTCGCGAGCACACCGCCGTCGGGTGACAGCACCGGGTCATCGCCGACCGCGCCCGCGGGCGAGGCCCATGCGCCCCACGCGAGCTTGGGCGCCAGCTCGATCCAGCGCGCGCGCCGCGCCATCGCGCCCTTGTCGACGAGCTCGAGGATCGCGATCGCACGACCGCCACCGATCGCGAGCCCGGTCAGCCGTTGCCCCGGTTCGGTCGGTAGGCGTGCCGTCGGCTTGCCATCGTCGTCAAACAGCGTGAGCGTCTGATCGTCGCGCCACGCGAGCAATCCTGCGTCGGTCATCTCGATCTGGCGACAGCTCGGATCTCCGCCGAGGTTGACCCGCGATTTCAGCCGACCCTCGCGGTCGAGCCGCGCGATCGCGAGCTCGCGGCCGGGATCGATCATGCCGACGGTGAACCCGTGGTCGCGAACCGCGAGCGCGAGCTCGCGCGGAATGGGCAGATCGATGACGATCGGTTCGGAGCTACCATCGAGGGCCGACCACAGCCGAACACCGCCTTCCGTGTCGGCGGTGATCGCCGCAGCACCGTGCGGCTCGAGCGCGACCGTCGCGATCGTGCCGGTGTGCGGCGCTCTAACGACGCGGCGGTGCAGATCGCCGGCGACGACCGCAACGCCACTTCCGGCGTGCGCGGGCTCGGCGGCGGGCGCAACCGGTCCAACGGTCGGTCCCGACGTCGACGCGGGTGGTGTAGGAACCGAAGGTGCGCCGCACGCGGCCACGACGAGCGCGAGCGCGGCGACCCGGTCACTCCGCATCGCACACGGTCTCGGTCTGATTCGATTCGGGCAACATGTGATCGGCGAGTTGAAATGCCCAACCACAGGTTCGCACGATCGGCTTTCCGTTTTCCGGATCGAGCTCGACGAGGGCGCCGGAGTAGACCAGCGTGATCCGACCGGGCATCCAGCCGACGTCGGACAGCTGCGCCGCTGGAACTTGCCAGCGCAGCGCGCCAGAGCTCGCGTCGTACACGTCGAGCACCTCGCCACCGACGAACGCAACCGATCCGGCGTCGTCACTCGGCCGAGGTCGCTTCGTACCGGCGCCCGCGAACTTCACCTTCGTGCGGCCATGCGGTCCGAGTCGATAGCGGATCGCATCCTCGCCGCTGAGCGCGTAGACCGCGCCGTCGCGATCGATCGCGGCGGCGTTGCCTTCGATCGAAAACAGCGGCACTGCCAACGGTTGTCGATTCATCGCGAGATCCTCCGCGCGAACGCCGACGGCGATCGGCCCGCTCTGGGTCGTGCGCACACCGACCGCGGCGAACCCGCCAGCCCGCTCTGGATCGACGAGCCCGACCAACCCGACGTTCGCGATCGCGGTCGGCGGGCCGAGCGTGCCGGTCGTCGGATCGAATGCGAAGAGTCGCGCGCCGCCGATGCCGCCGATGGTCCCGGTCACCGCGAGCATGTGGTCCCGCGCGACGTACTGCATCGTCACGCTGTCTTGGAGATCGATCGCCACGCGCTGATGGATCATCTGCGTGTCGGCGTCGAACACCTGGAGCTCCACGACCGACGGATAGGTCGGCTTCTTGTCGACATTGGCCTCCATCTGGCCCTCTTCCATCAGCACCTGCGCCTCGCGTTGATTCTGCCGTACGACGACGAGGTAGCGATTGTCGAGCGCGGC
Organism: uncultured Kofleriaceae bacterium; assembly: GCA_964504685.1. Lineage (GTDB taxonomy): Bacteria > Myxococcota_A > Polyangia > Haliangiales > Haliangiaceae > JABFXX01. The sequence continues at coordinate 3,789 of CAZDGY010000400.1, forward strand.
GAGATCCGAAACCTCGCCGTTCTGCGCCTGCAGATCGAACACCCGCACCGGATGCAACGCGACGTCGAGCAACAGCGGCCGAAGATCGCCGCGGCCCATCAACACGCCCGCCGCCGAGATCCGCGTCTGGTTCTGATCGCGATACGCGTAGCCGAGAAACCTCGTGCGACCCGGCTGGCGCAACGCGATCGTCGTACCGATGCCTTCGAGCAGGCCTTGGTTGCCGATCGCGGTCACGTGTTGGCCGCGGCCCTCGGTGTCGGACGCGAGCTGGAGCCCGTTCGTGAACCACGCGACAGTACCTTGCTGATCGCACGCCAACACGTGGGGTTGCGTGAACCCGATCGGCGCACCGATTCGAGGGTCGGCCTCGACCTGCCCTTGCTCCGGTGGATCGCCGCATACGTTTGCGGTGGCCACACCGGTAGCGAGCGCGACCGAGACGGTGTGGTGATCGCGAGTCGACGCCGCGATCGACGCTCGGTCCGGCGACAACACGACGGTCTTGGCATCGACTGCGAACTCCGCGGTCGTCTCGCCCCATGCCGGTTGCTTACCGAGCGTGATCCATCGGCCTTGCACGTGCTTGCCGCGCTCGATCAGCGCGAGCGCCGCGTCGCCGCGGGTCACCAGGTTTGCGATCCGCGTACCCGGGTCGGATGCGAGCGTGCCGAGCGCCGTGCCGTGGAAGTCGTAGGCGACGACCGTCTGATCTGCGCGCAACACGACGAACCCGTGCGACATCGCGATGATCGTCGAGATCGCTGGATCCGGCGCGATCGCCGCCCTACCGCGCACGTCGCCGGTCGCCGCGATCTGGAGCAGCGTGCCGCCGCCGGCATCGTCGACGATCGCGAGCGCGAAGCCTTGGCCATCGCGCGCGAGCGCGAGCGCCTTTGGAACGGGTGCGTGCACGACGACCGGCTCGACCATGCCGTCGACCGTCGGCCACAACCGCACGCCGAACTGGTCGCCGGTCGCCGCAGCGCCGCCGTCGTCGGTCGTCGCGATCACCGAGATCGCCGCGCTCGGGGCCGCGTGAACGATCAGGTCAGGTGCCCGCTTGACCTCGGCGTGTGGCGCGGCGTGCACCGCAATGGCCGGCGGGGTTTCTCCCGGCGATCCCGATGAGCACGCTGCCAAAATGACGATCGAGAGATGCCTCATGGGTCCTCTAACAACGCGCGAGAATGGGTGATAACTCACAACGCGACACTGCTGGTTACCGCCATGGTTTCAAACATTTCGCTGGTGTTGAAGATTTGCAGCACGCGGGTGGTTTTTCAGAAATTCCAGTTGAGCGAGCGCGCTGCGAGTGTTTCAACACAGGTACCCACCCCGGTAGGTGGGAAAGGTCGAGGAGGAGTTTACGATGGCGCTCGGTACCGTGAAGTGGTTCAACGATGCCAAGGGCTATGGCTTTATCAGCCGTGCCGATGACGGGAAGGACGTGTTCGTCCACTACTCGTCGATCACTGGTGAAGGATTTCGCACGCTGAATCAGGGTGCGCAGGTCGAATACGAAGAAGCCGACGGGCCCAAGGGCTTGTTCGCGGCACGCGTGCTCAAAGTCCTCGACGCCTAACGCGCGATCTGCGTCGCGCGGTACTCGCCCGAGCCGGTGCGCGTCAACACGATCGCAAACGTGGCTTTCTCGGTGTGGACCTGCAGCACGAGATTGCCATCGGGGAGCCCCGCGTTCGGCGCGTACTCCTTGCCAGTGAGCAGCTTGTAGTCCTTGAACGGTCCCGACTCGACGATCAGGCCGCTGTACATGTCTTTGAGGTCGCCCGGGGTCTGCGCGGCAACCTTGCCAGCCGCGTAAAACGGCACGGTCGAGACCGAGACCAGCTTGTCCACTTGCGCGGTCGCGTAGCCGGTGACCCAAAGGTTCGCCGCGAACACGGCTTGCTTGTCGGTCACCGACGTCGCCGGTGAGGCTTGCTGTTTGTCGAGGCCGTCGTCGGGCGTCGCGGTCTTCTCGCCGATCGGGTGATGCTTCGGCGTGATCTTCGGCATCTTGCCGATGTTCTTCACCATCTCGCCGTCGTCGAGCACGCCGCCATCGCTATCGGTCGGCACCGACGTCAGGATGTACGGTTCGACGTTGAACGTGCCGCACTGCCGCCAGTTGCGATAGAAGCCCCAGCGCAGGTAGATCCGGCCGTCGACCGAGCGGATCGCTTCCGGGGTCGCTTCGTACGGGCCGGCCGAGATCACGGTGTCGACCGCGGCGACATCGAACTCGGTCTTGCCCGAGGTCTTCGCGATCGTGACCTTGTGGAGCGAGCCGTCCGGGTTGACGGAGACTTCGAGGTTGACCCACAGGTTCGGATCGTTGAGCGGATAGTCTGCGCCCTTGTTGTCGAGATCCTCGAGGAAGCCAAAGCCCCAGAGCTCGTGGATTCGCCGGTGCATGCGCGCG
>CAZDGY010000401.1:0-6205 GCA_964504685.1 uncultured Kofleriaceae bacterium
GGCGCCGAGCTGATGGACATGGAGTTCACGCAATTCCATCCCACCGGCATGGTGTGGCCTCCGTCGGTGCGCGGCACGCTCGTCACCGAAGGCGTGCGCGGCGACGGTGGCATCCTCAAGAACAGCGAAGGCAAGCGGTTCATGTTCGGCTACATCCCCGCGAAGTTCGCGGCCGAGACCGCCGATACGGTCGAAGAAGCGAACCGCTGGCTCGAAGGCGACAAGAACGCCCGCCGGCCGCCCGAGTTGCTCACGCGCGATGAGGTCGCGCGATCGATCAACGCCGAGGTCAAAGCCGGCCGTGGATCGCCGCACGGCGGCGTGTTCCTCGACATCGCATCGCGCCGCCCGGCCGACTTCATCAAGCGCAAGCTGCCGTCGATGTATCACCAGTTCAAGGAGCTGGCCGAGGTCGACATCACGAAGGAGCCGATGGAAGTCGGTCCGACCCTGCACTACTTCATGGGCGGTGTGCGCGTCGATGCGGACTCGCAGATGACGACCGTCCCCGGCCTATTCGCGGTCGGCGAGTGCGGCGCGGGCCTGCACGGCGCGAATCGACTCGGCGGCAACTCGCTGTCCGACTTGATCGTGTTCGGCAAGCTCGCCGGCACCGGCGCGGCGGAGTACATCCGCGGCCTATCCGCGACGCCGAAGGCGCAAGACGATCAGATCGTCGGCGGGATTCGCCGCGCGACCGACGTGTTGAAGCGCGACTCCGGCACGAACCCGTACGTGCTGCACGACAAGCTGCAAGACACGATGCAGGTCAACGTCGGGATCATTCGCGAGAAGAAAGAGCTCGAGAAGGCGCTCGAGGATCTCGAAGGCCTCAAGAAAGAGGCCGAGACGATGAAGGCGCCGGGCTCGAGTCAATACAACCCGGGCTGGCACGAAGCGCTGTCGATGAAGTCACTGCTGATCACGTCCGAGGTCGTCGCGCGCGCCGCGCTGATCCGCGAAGAGAGCCGCGGCGCTCACACCCGCAACGACTTCCCGGGCGAGTCCGAGGAGTGGGTCCAGTACAACGTGATCGTCAAGAAGGGCGCGAACGGCATGGAGGTCGAGAAGCGCAAGCGACCCGAGCCGCCGCCGCTGCTCAAAGAGATCGCGCACGCGAAGATCGAAGATCTCGAGTCCGGCAAGGTCGGAGGCGACGCGTAATGGCGAAGCGAACCTTCAAGGTCTGGCGCGGCGACAAAGACGGCGGCGAGTTCAAGACGTTCGAAACCGACGTCGGCACCGGCATGGTCGTGCTCGACGTGCTGCACAAGATCCAAGCCGATCAAGCGAACGATCTCGCGCTGCGCTGGAACTGCAAGGCCGGCAAGTGCGGCAGCTGCTCGATGGAGATCAACGGCAAGCCGAAGCTGTCGTGCATGACGCGCATGAACAGCTTTGGCCCCGACGAGACGATCACGGTCCAGCCGCTCAAGACGTTCCCGGTGATCAAAGATCTCGTCACCGACGTGTCGTGGAACTACAAGCAGAACAAAAAGATCCGCCCGTTCAAGCCGAAGGCGAAGGGCGCCGACGGCACGCACCGGATGTATCAAGAAGACGTCGACCGCGTGCAGGAGTTCCGCAAGTGCATCGAATGCTACTTGTGCCAGGACACCTGCCACGTGCTGCGCGACCGCGATGGCACCGACGGTGACAAGTTCGTCGGTCCGCGGTTCATGATCCGGCTCGCGAGCCTCGAGATGCATCCGCTCGACGACGACGACCGCATCCCCGAGGTCAAGAAAGAATTCGGCTCGGGCATGTGCAACATCACGCGGTGCTGCACCGAAGTCTGCCCCGAGCACATCGGGATCACCGACAACGGCATCATCCCGTTGAAGGAGCGCGTCGTCGATCGCTACTACGATCCGGTCGCGATCATCGGCCGCAAGCTGTTCGGGATTCGCAAGCGGACATGAGTGGCTTCACGCTCAAGAAGATCGAGACGAGCGGCATCGCGCACGCTCTCGAGAAAGCTGAGCGTTACCGCCTGCTCAACGATCCCGCGCAGGCCGAGAGCATCTGCCGCGACGTGCTCGAGGTCGAGCCGGCGCACCAAGACGCGCTGCGCCACCTGATCTTGGCGCTCACCGACCAGTTTCACCTGCCGAGCGGTGGCTCCGGCACGTCGCGCGAGACGCGTAACTACATCGCGCAGCTCACCGACGAGTACGAGCGCGCGTACTACACCGGCATCGCGTTCGAGCGCGAGACCCGCGCCTACCTCGAGCGCAAGAACGTGATCCGCTCCGCCGCTTACGACGGCTTTCGCCACGCGATGGAGTGGTACGAGCGCGCCGAGCAACTCCGGCCGCACGACACCGACGCGGTGCTCCGCTGGAACAGCTGCGTGCGCGCGATCGAGCGCGAGAAGCTCGAGCCCGAAGCGGCGTCGCACGAGCTTCCGCTAGAATAATCACCGGCTGCACACGAGCGTGGCGCCGGCCGCGCACGCCCTCGCGAATGCCGCGTGGGCCGCGGTGGCATCGATCGCGACCGACGCGCCCGGTGACATCGCCCCGCCACCGGGTGGCAGCTGCACGCCACGCGCGTAGACGTAGCCCGCGATCGCACACTCGTCGCGGATCTTTGCGCCGGCATTGCATGCCGCGATCGCGTCGCGCGCGAAATGGCCGATCGTGTTGCACGCGGCGCGACTGCCGATGTCGCACGCGTGTTGCGCTTGCGCGAGTAGCGACTCTCCCGACTCGGCAGTCTCGCCGTTCGCTTCGTCGAAGTGTGCGGTCGCCTCGTAGCACGCGTCTGCCGGATCGCCGGCGCCATCGCACGGAAACGTGCCGCCGCTCGGTCTCGACGCGCAGGCGCCGACAGCAAAGATCGCGGCTGCGAAATAGCGCATGCCGCGGTTGTCGCACGACCGTCGCCGGCACTCGAGCGATGCGATAATCGCGCTGTGCGTTGGCCAGTGGCGGTCGTGTGCTTCGGCGGGTGCTATGCCGCTGATCCGCCGCCCGGCGCGGATTGCGCGACCGACAACGTCTGCCCGGCTCCGCTCGCCTGCTCTCTGGTGACGAACACGTGCGAGCTCCATCCGGTCGCGCTCGTCCAGCAGGCGACAGCGTATGCGGCGAGCGCGCCCGTGCTGTCGGTGACGTTGCCGCAAGTTCCCGCTGCCGGCGATGTCTTGGTCATGATCGGCGCTAACCCGGACTCTTCGCTCGACAGCGTGACCGGCGCCGGTGCCACGTGGCAGCGCGCGGCGCGCTCGACCGCGAACGCGAACGTCGAGCTGTGGTACGGCACGACCGACGGCTCGAACGACACGGTCACGATCGCGCTCGCTGGCGCGACCGCACCGATGTCGCTCGAGGTCGTCGAGTGGCTTGGGCTGGCGCCCCCCGGCGTGCTCGACAGCGAGGTCCACCTCGCCGGAAGGACGAGCCCGGCGAGCGCGGGGACGCTGTCGACGGCCGCGCCCGATCTCGTCATGTTCGCGGTGGGCGATGGCGGTCCGAACACGTTCGGGATCCCGTCACCTGGCGCTTGGATCGCGCTCGCCAGCATCGACGAGCCCGCTCACGAACAGAGTGTGTGGTTTGTCGCCGCGCAAACGCCGGACACATTCAGCCCCGCCGTGACCGAGACCGCGAACCACTGGGACGCGATTCTGGTCGGCCTCGAGCTCGCGCCAGCCGACTGACCGCCGCTGCCGCCGTAGCCGGAGCCATGGGAGTGGCCGCCACCGGCCGCCAGCGCGACCACGGTCCATCGTGCGAGCACGCCGCCACGCCAACACGCACGGTGTTACGCTGCGCGCGATGTCGATGGCGCTGAAGTCCGTCTACCAGCTCGTGTCGTTGCCGGGAGATGGAATCGGAGTCGAGGTAGTCGAACACGCGCGCGCACTTCTCGATGTCGTGGCGCCGGCGATCGGCGTTCAGTTTGCGATCGACGAGATTCCGTGTGGCGGAAAGTATTTCCTCGATCACGGGCGCGATTGGCCCGAAGGGTCGGAAGACAAGTGCCGCGCGGCCGACGCGATCTTGCTCGGCGCGGTCGGCTACCCGGGCCCCGGCGGCAAGCCGGTGACGATGCCGAACGGCCAGATGGCGGGCTGGTCGCCGGTGATCGGCAACCGGATGAAGCTCGAGCTCTACGCGAACATCCGCCCGGTGCGCTGCCTCCCGGGCACGAAGCATTCGATCTCGGGCTCGTTCTCGACGGTGTGGAAGCCCGAGCACGTCGATATGGTGATCGTGCGCGAGGGCACCGAGGGCCTCTACTCCGGCATCGGCGAGCGCACAGCGGACCGAGCGACCGATCTGCGCGTCATCACGCGGTACGCGTCCGAGCGCGTGATCAAGAAGGCGTTCGAGCTATCGCGCGAACGCGGCACCGGCGCGCCGGGCGACGGCAAGAAGCGCGTCACCTGCATCGCGAAGCACAACGTGCTCGAAGGCTGCCGACTGTTCGTCGAGGTGTTCAACGAAGTCGCGAAGAGCTATCCGGACGTCGAGCCGGATATCGCGATCGTCGATTCGTTCGCGATGTTCGTGCTGACCCAGCCCGAGCGCTACGACGTGTGCGTGACGACCAACATGTTCGGCGACATCGTCACGGACCTCGCGAGCGTGTTACAGGGCGGCATGGGCATGGCGGTCGGCTGCAATGTCGGCGACGACCACGCGATGTTCGAACCGATCCACGGATCGGCGCCGCCGCTCGCCGGCAAGGATCGCGCGAATCCGATGGCGATGATGCTCGCGACCGGCGAAGCGCTGGCATGGCTCGGCCGCCGCTACGGCGACGATCGACTGCTGCGCGGCCATCGCGCGATCGAGACCGCAGTCGCCGACGTGGTCGCGCGCGGCACCACGCTCACGGCGGATCTCGGCGGCACCGCCGGAACCAAAGCAGTCGCGCAGGCGATTCGCGACGGCGTGCGCAGCCGGCTGTAGTCATTCGTCGGTACGGCCGTGAGGCGGCACGTCCACCGGCACGACCGAGCTCGCATCGATGTCGATCGTCGTCGGCGCGCGCTCGCACTCCCACGTCGTGACGTTCGCGTGGAGCGTGCGGTCGAGTTGCCACACACCACCGTCTTGATGGATGTGGCCGAACAAATGAAGCCGCGGGCGAACTGCAGCGATCCGTATGCGCAGGTCCGCACAGCCAGCGCGGCCACCGACCGGCGAGCGATCGCCGATGCCCTCGGGCGGCCCGTGCGTGATCAGCACGTCGATGCCGGTCGGAATCTTCGCCCACGCCGCAGCGAGCGGAGCTCCGCGGGGCAGATTGAACGCCCAGTCGTGAAACGCCGGTTGCCACGGGCTGCCGTAAAATCTCAAGCCCTCGATCGTCACCTCGGAGTCTTGCAGGTACGTGATGCCGGCCAGCGCGGTGCGCGCCGCGGCGGGCTCATGCACGAATGCCCAGTCATGATTACCAGCGACGACGATCTTGTGCGGATGCGGTAGGCCCGCGATCCATTCCGCGGCCTCGTGCAACTCGTCGAGATCGCCGCCGCGACACAAATCGCCGGCGTGCACGAACACATCGCCATCAGGCACGTCGAGCTCGCGGTGGAACAGATGCGTGTCGGCGACCGCGACGATCCTCACGTGTCTAGCGTAACTCGTAGCGCGTAGCGTTATTGGTGTTACAATGACACTATGAACAACTGGGCGCGGATCGCGGTGGCCGAGGGCGACATCACGAAGCTCGATGTCGATGCGATCGTCAATGCCGCGAACACGAGCCTGCTGGGCGGCGGTGGCGTCGACGGTGCGATCCATCGCGCCGCCGGCAAGGAGTTACTCGCCGAGTGCCGAACGCTCGCGGGCTGCAACGTCGGCGAGGCGAAGCTGACCAAGGGCTACAAGCTGAGCGCGCGGCACGTCATCCACACCGTCGGACCGAAATGGAACGGCGGCCGGCTCGGCGAGCGCGTGAAGCTAGCGTCGTGCTATCGGCGCAGCCTCGAGCTCGCACGCGCGAATCACATCGCCACGATCGCGTTTCCCGCGATCTCGACCGGGATCTACGGCTATCCCGCGCGCGAAGCGGCCGAGACTGCGATCGCGACGATCGCGGCGGAGCTCGCGAGCCACGCGCTGCCGGAGCGGGTCATCCTGTGCGGGTTCAACGCGGATGCGACGGCGATCCTCAACGAAGCGCTCGAGCTAGCCCGCACGCGCGCCGCAGTGGATACGAGGTAGCTGCCAATTCCGGTACCGTCGCC
>CAZDGY010000402.1:0-6189 GCA_964504685.1 uncultured Kofleriaceae bacterium
CCGATGCCGACGCCGGCCGGCAGAGTCGCGTGATCTTCTACTACAGCGGTCACGCGCGCGCCTCTGCGATCGACCTCGGCGGCGATCAGCTGCCTCTCGAAGAGCTGCGCCAGCGGTTGTTCGCCGTCCCTGCGACGCTCACCGTCGTCGTGCTCGACGCTTGCCAGAGCGGTGCGTTCTCGCGCGTCAAAGGCGCGGCGCCCGCGGCCGACTTCTCGTTCAGCTCGCGCGAGCACCTCGATGCGAGCGGTGTCGCCGTGCTCGCATCGTCGAGTGGCAGCGAGCTATCGCAAGAGAGCGAGCAGCTGCGATCGTCGTACTTCACGCACAACCTGCTGGTCGGCTTGCGCGGCGCGGGCGACGAGAACGGCGATGGCCAGGTCTCACTCGACGAGGCGTATCGCTACGCGTATCACCAGACGCTGCTCGCGACCGCCGAGACCGCGGTCGGCGGCCAGCACGTCACGTTCGAGGCCGACCTCAAAGGCCATGGCGAGGTCGCACTGTCGTTCCCGCGCGCCGCGACGTCGGCGATCATCTTACCCGCGAAGCTCGAAGGCCAGACGTTGGTCGAGAACAAGCACGCGCACACGGTCGTCGCCGAGACGTACAAAGCCAAGGGCGCGCCGGTCCGCATCGCGGTCGCACCGGGCGAGTACGAGGTGCTCGTGCGCCACGGCGATCAGCTATCGCGCTGCGAGCTCGGTGGCGGCGGTGAAGTCGATCTCGAGCGCTGTTCGACCGAGTCGGTGCGCGCGACCGCGACCAAGGGCGGCGGCTTCGAACGCCCGACGCGGATCGAGATCAGCATGTTTGTCGGCGGTGACAGCAGCGACGGATACACCGACAACCTCACCGCGTTCGGCTACTCGCAGGACTTCCTCGCTCTCGCCGGCGGCTTGTCGCTGACCGGTTTGCGCCAGGTCACGCCGCGCTGGTGGGCCGGCGGACTGCTCGCCGCCGAAAGCCTGCCGGGGTGGAGCCGCACGGTGGCCGGCAGCACCGCGACTCAGGAGCTCAGCTTGAGCACGTACACCATCGCGGCGGTCGCGCGCGCCGAGCAACCGATCGGCGGCGGCGTCTCGCTCTACGCGCAGCTCGCAGCGGGCCTCGGCATCGGCCACACGGATCTCAAAGGCGCGGACAACATGACGTACGGACATACGACCGAGGGTCCTGCGTTCTCGGTCGGTGCCGGCTTTCACTTCGAGCCGCGGATCTTCCGCGGCGTCGGTGCATCGGTCGGATGGCAGTACGACTACGCGCCGGACATCAAGGACCTGATCGGTGATACCCACGCCGCCGGCGGCATCCGCGCCAGCTGGTCGCTCACCTACGGCTTCTGAGGCCACCATGAAGAGCAAATTTGCATCGCTCCTACTGCTCGCCGCCGCCGCTTCGCAGCTCGGCTCGACCGACTGCGGCCAAGTGCTGCGCGATCCTGGCTTCGACTTGTGGTGCGGCGATTCGCTGTGCGCGTGGCAGCTCGAACGCGGCAACATCGCGCGCGTGCCGACCTGGGACGCCGGAGATCCGGGCGTGTCGTTTGTCGGCGACGACGTTGCGATCGCGCAGCTCTCGCCGGTGACGTCAGCCGACGGCACGTGCATCAAGTACCAGATGATCACGAACATCGACGACAACGCCACAGTGTGGTTGAACATCGATGTCGAAGGCGACGGTTCGTTCGAGTACAAGCAGCAGGTGGGGGCATCGACCTGGCAGCCGGTGGCATACCACCTGTACGTGCAGGCGCCGTTCGACGGCATCCAGTTCGAGCTCGCGAAGACCGGCCCCGGCAACGCGGTGTTCGCGCAGATCCAAGTGACGATCGATGACGACGCGAACTGCTCGTCGCAACGCCCGATCATCGCCGCCCCGCGCCCGGACGGTGCCGTTTGCGGAGTCGACAGCGATTGCCGATCGTCGCTGTGCAGTGCGAGCCAGTACGGCATCTGCGAGAGCTGCGACTCTACGCTTGGCACCGTGTGCCCGTCCGGCCAAGTGTGTGGCTACGAATCGCCGACCTCGTCGGTGCTCGCGGCGTCGTACGCCTGCGTCGCGGATGGCGCAAAGCAGCTCGCCGAGAACTGCGTGCTGGACGAGGAGTGCGCGACCGGCATCTGCAACGGCGTGTGCTCGACCTGCATCACGAGCGCGGGATGCCCGAACGGCGAGACGTGTGGCCAAGCGTGGACGACGCCGAACGCCGACGGCACCGTCCGATCGATCGGCCCGAGCGTATGCGCGCCGAACAGCTCGTTGCAAGTCGCCGGCGCCCCGTGCGCGAGCGACGACGACTGCGCGTCGAGCTCGTGCGTCGGCACCGTGCGCAGCCAATGCGACGATGGCCGCGCATGCGCGACCGCCGCTGATTGTCCGTTCGATACCGAGCCCAACGAGAACGGACTACAGAACGGTCCGTGTAATACGGTCGGTGTCCAAGGTGGAAGCTGTCAGTGACGCGTCTGCGGCGTACCGCGCGTTTGGCCCCGCACTCGTGCGCAAGGCCGAGCGCATCCTCCGCAATCGCGAGGACGCCGCCGATGTCGTGCATGCCCTGTTCGTCGATCTGATTCCGCGCTGGAGCAGAGACGTGGACCTGCCCTACCTCTATAGAGCTGTGACCAATCGTTGCCTGAACGCGATGCGCGATCAGGCGACTCGGGCGCGACTCCTCGCTCGCGAGCACATCGCGGCAGCGCCGATCGCCCGCGTGCGGCTCGACGACGAGATCGTAGGGCTCGGTCTGATCGCCGCGCTTGCTGACAAGCTCGACGACGGTCACCTCGAAGTGCTCGTCGCGCGGTTCGTCGACGACATGACGCAAGAAGAAATCGCCGTGCACCTCGGCTTGTCGCGCAAGACGATCGGCAAACGGCTCGATCGGATCCGCGAAGCCGCGCAAGCGCTACGGGAGGTCGCATGACCGCCGCATGCATCGGCGAGCCGATCTCGTGGCTGCGGCTCGAGACGTTCGCAGCGGGCGAGCGCGATACGACGGTCTCGGCGCACCTCGCGAGCTGTCCCGCGTGCCAGCACTGCTTCGAGGAGATTCGCAGCGATGTCGTCGCGCTACCACCGCTCGTGCTTCCGGCCTCGGCGCAGGAATCGCCCCGCCGGGCGCGCCGGCCGTGGTGGCAATGGGCCGCGCCCGGGCTCGCCGTCGCGGCGGCGGTCGCGATCGCGGTCGTCGTGATCCGACCCAAGTCGATCGAGCCACATCGCGCCGACGTTGCATCGATCAAAGGTGGTGGCACGCTCGTGCTGTCGCTCGTCCGCGATCGCGAGGGCTCGATCCGCGACGATGTCACGACGTTCCGCGACGGCGATCGCTGGAAGGTCGTGGTGACGTGCTCGCCGGAGGCCGGTGACGCGCCGGTGTTCGTCGACGTCTCGGTCAAGGCCTCGTACTCGGTGCCGGCGGACTTTCCGCTGTCGACCGCGCGGGTCGCGTGCGGCAACGGCGTCGTGATCCCGGGCGCGTTCTCGCTCGACAACGCGGGCCCCGGCGTGAGCTATCGCGTGTGCGTGCGAGTCGCCCCGGCGGCCGACGGCGCACCGCTGCGAGACACGCCGACGGGCCGCGAACCGAACGTCGCGTGCCGTACGATCACGTCCGAGTAGATCACGGCGGCAACGACCACAGCTCGACCCCGCCGAGGCCGGTCTCGGCGAGCAGCCACCTGCCGTCGGGAGAGAGCGCGACGTCGCTGTACGGCATGCGAGGCGTCGCCGCGAACGTCGCGGACACGCTGCCGTCGCTCGACAGCTGCGTGAACTTACCGTCGTCCGCCACGATCGTGCGTTTGCCGTCTGGCGTAGTCGTGACCGGGCTCAGCCGACTCTGGAGCTCGGTCGTCCAGCGCACCTTGCCGTCGCGGTCGTACTGCGTGACCACCGTCCTCGGCCAGCGCCACTCGACGTCGTAGGCGACGCACTCGATGCCATTCGGGATCACGATGAGCTTCCCGCAGCCGTTCGGACCCGGCGCTTTGAACGCGTGAACCGCCGATGTGGCGAGCTCGCGGCGTTCGATCGTCGGCGGCCTGAAACCGGCGATCCACAACACGCCGGTCGCCGCATCGAGCAGCGCGGCTGCGTTGTCTTGGATGACGGGCAGCGTCGCGATCACCCGGGGTGGCTTGCCTTCGCCAAACGCGGTCAGCACCGACTGTCCACCGAGCGTCCCACCGACCACGACCGTCGTGCGATCGACCGCGACGAGCCGCATTATGTGGCCCTCTTTGGGGAGCTCGAACGCGGGCAGCTCCTTGCCATCGAGCGACCACCGCCGCAGCGTCTGCTCGAGCTCGACGACGATGCCGTCGCCGAGCATCACCTTGCAGCTGTGGAACGTCACGATCGCGCGAGTGGCCGACGGACTCGACACCGCACCGACCCGCATCGCTTCGGCGCGGCAGTCGTTCACCGTGTCGCCGAGCTCGATGAAATGCTCGTTGTCGACGAACGCCACGCGGCCGAACAGAGCGTCCGGATCGCCTTCTTTGGCGGGCGAGGACTCGTGGACGAGGTGCGCGGTCGGTGGCGCGGCTTGAGCGACCGCCGAGCACAGCACGACCGCGATCGCAGCTCTCACGGCGCGCCGATCGCCTTCTGCCAAGCCGTGGCCGTCGCGGCCGAGCCGACCGCGATGCACGCGAACGCGCCCCGCCGCCATTCGATCGCATGCAGATCGCCGTCATCGCGCTCGCGATGATCCGGGGCGATGCCGCGCGCGCGTTGCACGACGTAGGTCACGTCCTCGCTACCGATCTTGACGCGAATTACCGCGACGCCGCGGCGAAACACCTGGATGTGACGCGCACCGACGATGGTACCCGCGGGCAACGGCGGATCGCTGCCGACGACACCGATCGCCCACGCGCGTAGCTCCGCTGGCGTCGGCGCGGTCAGCTCCCACGCACTAGAGTCGCGATGCTGCGCGATCGCTTCGGTGACGAGCACGTTGTCACGCGGCGGGAACACCGCGTAGATCGTCACGACCGTGCCGATCAACACCGAGACCGTGAACAGCAACGAGACCGAGACGCGGCGATGTGGCGGCCGCGGCGGGGTGACGAGCGCGTCATCGCCCTCGACCGGGCCTTCGGTTTCGGCTTCGACGAGGCTCATGGCAACTTCGGGGGCACGCCAAATCGACGAACGAACTCTCCGAGTACCTTCCCATGAATCGCCTGAGGATCCACAGCACCGTCTGCCGCGATCTCGAGGTGGCGGCACATGAGGTCGAGGCCAACGAGCCGCGCCGCGAGCGCTATCGCCGCAGTGCGCGTATCCGCGGCGTGCTCGTAGTGCACCATCGCGCTCTTGCCGAGCGGGTAGTCGAGCAGCCCGGCGGCGAGCTTCAGCTGGAGCACGCCCTCACCGACCGGCGCATGACGCGCGGCATCGGCGAGCGGGTACCACGGACAGAACTGCACGCGTCATCGTATAACGCGGCGAGTGCCGCAACGTCGCTATCACTTCGGACGCGCGGGCGACCCGGATCGCGTCGTTCACGGCGATGCGTTGCGCGAGCTCGAAATCACGCCTGATCACACGTTCGCAGCGATCTACATCGACCCTCCGTTTGGCACCGGCAACGTCCAGCGCGGGCGCGGCCATCGCTACGCCGATCGTGCCGACGATCCCGATGCGTTTGTCGCGTGGCTGGTGCCCTATCTCGAGCATAGCCGACGCGTGCTCGCCGATCACGGCTCGCTCGTCGTCCACCTCGATCATCGCGCGGTTCACTACGTCAAGATCGCGCTCGATCGCCTGTTCGGTCGCGCGCAGTTCGTCAACGAGATCGTGTGGTGCTATGCGGTCGGCGGCAAGAGCCGGCGCGGCTTCGGCCGCAAGCACGATACCCTGCTGTGGTACGCGCGCAGCGCAGAGTGGGCGTTCTATCCCGAGGCAGTTCGCGTGCCTCGGCGAGCGGGATCTCACATGCGGGTCGTCGACGGCGTGCAAGAGAAAACCGATCGCAAGACCGGCCGCGTCTATCGATATCCGGTTCAGGCCGGCAAGATCCCGGAGGATTGGTGGACCGACATCGAGACGCTCAACCATTCCGACGCCGAGCGCACCGGCTATCCGTCGCAAAAACCCGAGAGGCTCGTCGAGCGCGTGCTGTCGGCGGTCACGCGCAAGGGCGATCGCGTCGCCGATTGGTTCGCGGGATCG